>NZ_NEVB01000199.1:0-29215 GCF_002259925.1 Aeromonas sp. A35_P
TCTATTAACTTACAGGCAACAAAAGCTGGCAAAGCGGCCACGTTTGACCAGATTTAATGAGTTGGTAGTCAACATGGAGTCAAGGCGATGAAACCCGCAGAAATGGCGATCATAGGGATCCTGGGCCTGCTGATCTGGTCGGAATGGCAGGACTGGCAGCTCAACCGGGCCGACAGCATCACCCTGGCCTACAAGGGGGCCCCCACCGTCAGCCTGTGGCAGTGCGGTCAGCTCAAGCAGAGGATGACGGATGTGACCGAGCATTCGGCCGAAACACAGTTTCAGTATCGGGGACAGGATCTGGCCCAGATCAATCGTTATCTGGAGCGAGAGTGGCAACAACAGGGTTGCGAACAGCTGTTGTTGCAGCAGGGATACTGATACGACAAGACACCGCACGAGACGGTCTGTATCGGAAAATTCAAACAGGGAGAAGATGGAGGCACGTTCCGGAGTCGAACCGGACTAAACGGATTTGCAATCCGCTGCATAACCGCTTTGCTAACGCGCCATGCTGACAAGGCATTGCCTTGAGAGTGATGTCCATGGTTGGTGCCATGGAGAATTGGAGCGGGAAACGAGACTCGAACTCGCGACCCCGACCTTGGCAAGGTCGTGCTCTACCAACTGAGCTATTCCCGCATTACTGCCTGCGTGCCAGTTGCCTGACAACGAGGCGCATTATACGTACCCCGAGCAGAGGCACAACCCTTTTTTCTCACTTTTAGCCCTTTCTCGTGCTGTTTGCTCAGGGTTTAGACGGCTTGCCCAAAAAAAACGCGCCAGGCTGTGACCCAGCAGGCGAATTCAAGATAAAGTCATTGAAATGATTAGCCTTTAATCAGAGACTTGCGGCGGTTAGTAACCGGATTCTCAATTGAAAATCTCCCGATGAAATGGATCTTCAAGCCTCGTGGACTCAGGCCGCAGCTGATGCTGGCATTTTTTATGCTGGCCATGGTGCCCTTCCTGGTTGTCACCCTGTTTTTCCTCTATAGCCACGGCAAGGATCTCACCACCCAGACCTCCAACCATCTGGTTTCCGTTCGCAACATCAAGAAGAGCCAGCTGGAAGATTACTTCGGCAACCTCAAAGAACAGATCATCAACTTCTCCCAGCAGGATTTTGCTGGCAACAGTATCGGTCGCTTCTACGGCTTCACCGGCGCCTTCGAAAAACTCGGCACCACGCCGCAGGAGGCCCGCGCCCGCGCCCAGGCCCGCTATGTACCGGGCTCCTGGGATCAGCTGCAAAAACCTGACAATACCTCCGACATCGAACCATCCATCAGTGCCCTGATCCTGGCGGACGAGATGTATGGCCGGGTGCATCAGCGCTTTCATCGCGGCTACGCCGACATGGTGCGCAAGTCCAACTACAGCGACATCTTCCTGATCGACCTCAACGGTGACGTGGTCTATTCGGTCACCAAGCGCGCCAACTTCGCCACCAACCTGCTCTCCGGCCCCTACCAATCGAGTGGTCTGGGCCAGACCTTCGCCAAGATCAAACGGCGCCTCGACGGCGGCCAGAAGCCGCAGCAGATCTTCGAGTTCACCGATTTTGGCCGCAACGAGCTGACCGGCCAGGTGGTCGCTTACATGGCCGCCCCCGTGATGCAGTACGACTATGTGCGTGGCGTGGTGATCTTCGAGCTGCTGCCGGACAAGCTCAACCAGATCATGGCGGAGCGGGAGGGGCTCGGTGCGACCGGCGAGACCATCCTCATCGGCCCGGACAAGCGGATGCGCGCCAACGCCTGGCTGGCGCCCGAGTTCAGCGTGGAGAACAGCTTTAGCCCCAACTTCCGGCCGCTACAGACCCCGCTGGTGGTCAAGGCGCTCTCCGGCGAGCAGGGGGTCGGGCTGTTTCGCTCCTACCACGAGGACGAGGTGCTGGCCGCCTACACCCAGGTGAAGGTGTTCGACACCGAGTGGGCCTTCATCGCCGAGATCTCCACCAGCGAGGCCTATCGCCCCATCCGCCAGCTGGAAACCCTGGTGATCCTGCTGGGGGCCGGCTCCCTGCTGCTGCTGATCCTCTTCTCCCGCTGGCTCTCCCACTCCATCACGGCGCCGCTGCGCTCCCTCACCGCCGCCGCCGAGCAGGTGGCCGATGGCGCTCTGGATCACCCCATCGCCATCGCCCGCACCGATGACGACATCGACCGGCTCGCCCAGGCGTTTCGCCACATGCAGCGCTCGGTGAAGGACAAGATCGAGCTCATCGAGCGCCAGACCCAGGAGCTGCAGCAGCAGGTCAAGCTGACCCACAAGCAGAACCTCAGCCTGCAGCAGGCGGACAAGCTCAAGGATGAGCTGCTGGCCAACACCTCCCACGAGCTGCGTACCCCCATCCACGGCATCAAGGGGATGGCCGAGTCCATGCTCGCCAGCCAGCAGGACTTGACCGAAGGGCAGCAAAAACAGCTGGGGCTCATCATCAAGAGTGCCGACGGCCTGGCGCGGCTGGTGGACGATCTGCTGGACTACCACCAGATGCGCTACGGCCAGCTGGAGATCCACCCCCAGCCGGTCTCCTCCAAGGGGGTCATCCGGCTGGTGCTGGATCTCTGCCAGCACCTGGTGCAGGCCAAGCCGCTCACCCTGGTGGACAAAACCCCGGCCGAGCTGCCGCCGGTGCTGGCGGACGAACAGCGGCTCGAACAGGTGCTCTACAACCTGGTGGGCAACGCCATCAAGTACACCCCCCAGGGCAAGGTGGTGTTGAGCGCCCTGGTGGAGGGCAACTTCCTGCGCATCCGGGTGACCGACACAGGCATAGGTATCGCCCCGGATCATCTGGAGCACATCTTCGAGCCGCTGGTGCAGATGAGCCCGGAAGTGAGCAAGCAGGGGGCCGGCCTCGGCCTCTCCATCACCCGCCAGCTGGTACACCTGATGGGGGGAGAGCTGTTCGTGGAGAGCGAGCCAAGCGTCGGCTCCACCTTCGCCTTCACCCTGCCGCTCGCCAGCGGCAAGGCCGGCAGCCTGACCCTCGACAGCCGCCAGATCGAGCATCAGTTGATGCGCCAGCAGCCGCTCGCCCTGCCGGAGTGGGAGAGCGATGACCTCCCCCCGCCGCCCGAGGATGCCCCCCTCATCCTGGTGGTGGACGACGAGCCCATCAATTTGCACATACTGCGCCACCTGCTGCAGCCCTGCGGCTATCGCATCCTGCCCAGCAGCGACGGCCACGATGCGCTGGCCAAGCTGGCCCAGGAGCCGGTCGACCTCATCCTGCTGGACGTGATGATGCCCACCCTCTCCGGCTTCGACGTCTGCCGCCGGCTGCGCGAGCAGCATCCCAAGGAGAAGCTGCCGGTACTGCTGCTCACCGCCCTCAACCAGCCCAAGGAGATCGAGGAGGGCTTCAACGCCGGCGCCAACGACTACCTGGTCAAACCCTTCTGCAAGGAGGAGCTGTTCGCCCGGGTCAAGGCCCTGCTGGAGGCGAGCGCCGGGCGCGCCTCTCTGGTGGAGAACCGCCTGCTCAAGCAGGAGATAGAGCACCGGCTGGTACTGCAGGAGCAACTGCATCAGGATCAGCAGCGGCTGCTGGCCCTGCTCGGCGAGGGGGCCGACCCCATGGTGTTCATCGATGACCAGGGCACTGTGCTGTTTGCCTCCCGGGTGCTTGCCCGCCTGCTGGGCCAGGAGCAGTCGCTGGCATTTCTGGTGGCGGGCCAGCGGGACGAGCTCAACGCCCGCGCCCTGCCCATCAGTCTGGGTGGGCAGGCCGCCTATGCGCTGGCCCTCAGTACCGAGTCGCGGCCGGACGAGAACCGGGTGATGGCGCTGGAGAACGCCCTCAAGAGCCTGTCACGCCAGGCCATCATCGAGGATGGCCAGCTGCTGGGCGAGCTGAGCCGGCTGGGGGGGGAGTTCCGCTCGCTCGCCGACGACCTCATCCGCCAGCAGGATGACGAGCCATTGCGCCGCGCCCTGGTGGACACCATGCGGCTCACCCTGGATGCCTGGCAGCAGAGCACCGGCAAGGGCAAGATAGTGCTGGCCGAGAAGAGCAAGCTGTGGCGGGTCTACATGGACCGCTCCAGCCCGCAGACCCGCACCCTCGACAAGTACCTGAGCCTGGATACCCTGCCCAAGGCGCCGCGCTGGAAGACGGTGGTCGCCACCGCCGAATACGTGCTCAACCACGGCCCGCTCAACGAGGCCCAGCGCCAGCAACTGCACCACAGCGCCCAGACCCTGCGCCAGCTCGCCACCCGCAAGAGCTGACCCCATCCCGCCCCCATCTCCAATCTGAGCCCTGGCTCACACTTGGCAGGGCGGTTTTTTTTTGTGCAGAATTAAGCCTTCGCCATACGTCAAAACGGGAGCCGATCCAATTCACACAATTGTCATGGCAGGTCGATTGACAGGGACTTATTACGCCAAAGCAATTAACATAACCTTATGATTTAAATCGAATTAAAAGCCATTTTGACGAAATTGACGTGATGGCGCCGATTTTTACGATATCGACGATCTGAACAGTTGTTGTTTTCCTGTTAACTCTGCTTTGCTAGGGACGTTGGATGACACAACTACAAGGGTGAAAAACCTGGCCAACATTGAGGGCCGACCTCCCCAGCATGCGAAGTCGGTGCTCAAATCCAAACAAGGAATATAAATAAGAAAGGAAATAATATGCTTGCCAAAGTATCCAAAATCTCTACTGCTGTAATGCTGGGCACCATGATGCTTGCCGGCGCTGCCGGCAACGCCATGGCGGCCGACAACAAGACGGTGCTGACCCTGGTCGCACAACAGGAAACCGCGTGGGTCAAGAACTTCAACCCCTTCCTGCAGGCGGGCCTGCTGCACACCACCCGTCACTTCATCTATGAACCCCTGGTGATCTTCAACGATATGCAGGGCGGCAAGCCCGTCTATCGTCTGGCCACCCACTTCGAGTTCAGCAAGGACCTCAAGTCCGTCACCTTCGATCTGCGTGACGGAGTGAAGTGGTCGGACGGTCAGCCCTTTACCGCCGATGACGTCCTCTTCTCCTTCAATCTGGTCAAGGCCAACAAGGCGCTGGACGAGCGCTCAATCTGGACCCAGATCAAGAGCGTCGAGAAGCTGGCTCCCAACAAGATCAAGTTCGACCTGACCGACGTCAACACCAACGTGGTGAACGACCTGGTGCTGGTGCCCATCGTGCCTGAGCATCAGTGGAAATCGGTGAAAGACCCGGTCGCCTTCACCAACGACAAGCCGGTCGGCACCGGTCCCTTCACCGAAGTGGACAACTTCTCCGCCCAGCTCTACACCCAGTGCCGCAACCCGCACTACTGGGACAACGCCAACCTCTCCATCGACTGCCTGCGCATGCCGCAGATGGCCACCAACGACCAGGTATTGGCCGCGGTGATGAAGGGTGACGTGGACTGGTTCGGCTCCTTCGTGCCGGACATCGAGCGTCTCTACGTCGGCAACGATCCCAAGAACAACAAATACTGGTTCCCGGCCTCCGGCACCGTGGCGTTCAACGTCAACTTCCAGGCCAAGAAACCGGGCAACCACGAAGCCTTCAACGACGTCAACTTCCGCCGCGCCTTCTCCATGGCAATGGACCGCCAGTCCATGGTGGACATCGCGGGCTACGGCTACCCGACCGTCAACGAGTACCCGTCAGGACTCGGCAAGGCGTTCGACTCCTGGAACAACCCGGAAGTGGACAAGAAGTACGGCAAGTACAACAAGTTCGATCTGGAAGGGGCCAAGGCCCTGCTGAAACAGGCCGGCTACAAGGATTGTGACGGCGACAAGTTCCTCGACACCCCCACCTGCCAGAAGATCGAGTTCAAGGTGCTGGTACCGAACGGCTGGACCGACTGGGTCAACACCGCCCAGATCGGCGTGGAAGGGTTGCAGGCACTGGGCCTGAACGCCAAGACAGCCACCCCGGAAGCCACCGTCTGGACCGAAAACCTCATCACCGGTGACTTCGACGTCGCCCTGCAGGGTTACTTTGCCGGTGCCAACCCCCACAAGTACTTCGAGACCGCCTTCCACTCCCGCAACATGGGTGAGCGCGGCAACCGCTTCGCGGCCCCCCGCTACAAGGATCCGGCGCTGGACAAGCTGATCGACGATTTTACCCAGACCGCCGATGCCGCCAAGCAGAAGGAGATCATGTTCGAGATCCAGGACAGGGTCGGTGCCAACCAGACCATCATCCCGGTGTTCAACAACCCGACCTGGTACGAATACAGCACCAAGCGTTTCCACGGCTGGTTCAGTGCCGACAACCCGGTCGCCAAGCCGCAGGTTCACCCGGACACCCCGGAGCGTCTGCTGCACGTGTTGTCACTCAAGCCGAACAGCTAATCAATCCCGGCCCCCTGCGGGGGGCCCTCTTCCCCGCCTATTTCCCTTATCTCCCGGCTATGCCGGGGTTGGGGTAACTATGCCCGGCGCGGGGCGGACCAGCAGTAAAAGGTATCATCATGGGATTCATACTGAGACGCTTTTCCTTCTATCTGGTCGCCTTTCTGGTGGCCGCCACCATCAACTTCCTGCTGCCCAGAGCCATGCCGGGGGACCCCGTCTCCGTCATGTTTGCCCGGGCCGGCGCCATGATGGAACCCGCCGCGCTGGAGGCCCTGAAGGCCACCTTCGGTTTCGTGGACGGCCCCATCGGCACCCAGTTTCTCACCTATGTGAAGAGCGTCTTCACCTGGGATCTCGGCACCTCGGTGCGCTACTACCCCCAACCGGTCGCCGACGTGCTCGGCCGCGCCATCGGCTGGACCCTGTTTCTTGTGGGCACCTCCACCATTCTGAGCTTCTCCATCGGTTCCATCGTCGGCATCTTCGCCGCCTGGCACCGGGGCGGTCGCCTCGACAGCATCCTCTCCCCGCTCACCCTGGTGATGCAGGCCATTCCGCCTGTGGTCATCTCGCTGCTGGCACTCTTCCTGTTCGGGGTGAGCCTGGAGTGGCTGCCCATCGGCTACGCCTACAGCCCGGAGATCACCCCCGACTGGGGCTGGGAGCACATCAAGAGCATCCTGACCCACGCCATCATGCCGGTGGGCACCCTGGCCATGGTGCAAGTGGGGGGCTTTCTCATCACCATGCGCAACAACATGATCAACCTGCTCGGCGAGGACTACATCACCATGGCCAAGGCCAAGGGGCTCTCCAGCAACCGGGTGATCTTCAACTACGGCGCCCGCAACGCCATCCTGCCGAGCGTCACAGCCCTCTCCATGGCGCTCGGTTTCGTCATCGGCGGATCCCTCATCACCGAGGTGATCTTCAATTATCCCGGCCTGGGCCTGACCCTCTATCAGGGCATTCTGGCCCGCGACTACCCGCTCATTCAGGGGCAGCTGCTCATCATGACCATCACCATGCTCAGCTTCAACTTCCTGGCCGACGTGCTCTACGTCTTCCTGGATCCCCGTCTGCGTACCGGAGGCAAATAAGATGCGCATGCCGACTATTCTGAAAATCCTGCTGGGCAACAAGAAGGCCGCCTGCGGCCTCTTCATCGTGGTCAGCTTCGTGCTGATGGCTCTGTTCGCCCCCATTCTGGCCGGCAACGAACCGACCAAACGGGTGGCCCGCCCCCACCAGCCCCCCAGCACCGAGTTCGTGATGGGCACCACCCGCATGGGCCACGACATCTGGGCCCAGTTCACCAACGGCGCCCGCATCTCCCTGATGGTGGGCTTCAGTGCGGGCCTGCTGGTGTGCGCCCTCGCCGTCGCCATCGGCATCACCGCCGGCTACTTCGGCGGCCTGGTGGACGAGTGCCTCACCTTCCTGATGAACGTGGTGCTGGTGATCCCCAACCTCCCTCTATTGCTGGTGCTGGCCAGCTTCATCGGGGAGGCGTCACCGGCGGTGATCGCCCTCATCATAGGCTTTACCTCCTGGGCCTATGGCGCGCGGGTCATCCGCGCCCAGACCCTGGCCCTGCGGGAGAAAGAGTTCGTCATCGCCGCCGAGGTGCTGGGGGAGCCGGCCTAGCGCATCATCCTGGTGGAGATATTGCCGAACCTCATCTCCATCATCGGGGTGAGCTTCATCGGCTCCATCATCTACGCCATCGTCACCGAGGCGACCCTGGAGTTCCTGGGCCTTGGCGACCCCACAGTCGTGAGCTGGGGCATCATGCTCTACAACGCCCAGACCTCCAGCGCTATCCTGGTCGGCGCCTGGTGGGAAATCCTGGCCCCCTGCTTCGCCATCGCAACGCTCGGTGCCGGTCTGGCCCTGCTCAACTTTGCCATCGACGAAATCGCCAACCCGCAGCTGCGCTCCCACAAGGGGCTCAATCGCTGGAAGAAACTCGCCGCCCCCGTCACCACGCCGGTGCCGGCCGTACAGGAGAAGACAGCATGAGATCGCAACAACCCCTGCTGTCGGTACGCAACCTCTGCGTCGACTACATCACCGAAAACGGCGACGTGCGCGCCGTCAACTCGGTCAGTTTCGACATCGCCCCCGGTGAAGTGTTCGGCCTGGCCGGCGAGTCGGGCTGCGGCAAGTCCACCGTCGCCTTCTCGGTAGCGCGGCTGCACAAGCCGCCCGCCTACATCAGCGGCGGCGAGATCCTGTTCAAGGGGGAGAACATCCTCCACTACGGCGACGAGCGGCTGCGCAGCTACCGCTGGCAACAGGTGTCGGTGGTGTTCCAGTCCGCCATGAACGCGCTCAACCCCGTGCTGCGCATGGAGGAGCAGTTCTGCGACGTGCTGCTGGCCCACAACCCGGGGCTCACCCGCTATGAGGCGATCAAGCGCGCCCAGGAGTTGCTCGCCATCGTCGACATCCACCCGAGCCGGCTCAAGGACTACCCGCACCAGTTCTCCGGCGGCATGCGCCAACGGCTGGTGATCGCCATCGCCATGGCGCTCAATCCCGAGCTGCTCATCATGGACGAGCCGACCACGGCGCTCGACGTGGTGGTGCAACGGGAGATCCTGCAGAAGGTCTATGCGCTCAAAGAGAAGTTCAACTTCTCCATCCTCTTCATCACCCACGACCTCTCCTTGATGGTCGAGTTCTGCGATCGCATCGGCATCATGTACGCCGGTGAACTGGTGGAGGTGCCGGTGGGCTGCCGCTTTCAGGCCCGCTGCGCCAGGGTGCACGAGCGCTGCCGTCAGCAATACACCAAGCTCGCCGAGATCCGCCCCGGCCAACAAACCGCCTGTCACCTCTATGAGGCGCAGGATGAGCAACAAGATCCCCTGATCTATCTGGACAAGGCCGCTGGCTGTTAAGGATGTCTGTCATGCAAATCGCCAAAACCGACGCCCCCATCATCGAAGTCCAGCACCTCTACAAGGACTTCCCCGTCAACTCCAACGCCATCAAGAGCGGCAAGATGCGGGCCCTCTCGGACATCACCTTCAACCTGCACTGGGGCCGCGCCCTGGCGGTGGTGGGAGAGTCCGGCTCCGGCAAGAGCACCATCGCCAAGATCATCGCCAAGATGTACAAGCTCTCCGGTGGTCGCATCCTCTATCGTGGCCGCGACCTGGAGGAGTTCAACAAGGGCACCGCCCTGCTCGACTACCGCCAAAGCGTGCAGATGGTGTGGCAAGATCCGTTCGGTTCGCTGAACCCGACCCACACCATCTACCACCACATCGCCCGCCCCCTGCTGCTGCACAGCAAGGTGATCGACAAGCGTGATCTGCCCGACATGGTCTATGGCCTCCTTGAGAAGGTGGGGCTCACTCCCGCCAAGGCGACCGCGGCCAAGTACCCGCACCAGCTCTCCGGCGGTCAGCGCCAGCGGGTCAACATCGCCCGCAACCTGGCGGTGGAGGCGGAAGTGGTGCTGGCGGACGAGCCCACCTCCATGCTCGACGTCTCCATTCGCATCGGCATCCTCAACCTGATGGAGCAGATGAAGGATGAGCTCGGGGTCTCCATGCTCTACATCACCCACGACATCGCCACCGCCCGCTACGTGGCCGAGGATCTGGCGGTGATGTACGTGGGCCACATGGTGGAGTGGGGTGAGGTGGACGAGATCCTGCACCACCCCCAGCACCCCTACACCCAGCTGCTCATCTCGGCGGTGCCCGACCCCGAGAAGAGCATCCACGCCGAGCTGGAGGGGGGCCGCAAGGGGGAGATCCCGCTCTGGACGCCGGAGTCCTGCGGTTGCCCCTTCGCCGGGCGCTGCAATCAGGTGATGCCGCGCTGCAAGGAGACCCTGCCCCCCGTCAGCAAGCTTGCCGACAACCACTTCGTACGCTGCTACCTCTACGAGTGAGGGTGAGCCTTGAACCGGCCGGACAGCGCTGTCCGGCCATGCCTCGATACGGGGCGGCCATGGCCCCGTGATGTGCCTCACCGCCTGTCGGTGAACCACAGGAGTAATACCTCGATGGAACTCTTGATCAATCAGGTGGGTTACCCGTGCGATGGGGAGAAGATCGCCCTGCTGCAAGCCACCCCCGCCCATGATCTCGGCGGCTATGTCAGGCTGCAACGCCAGGGTGATGGCCAGATCCTGTTTGAAACCCCGTTGCAAGCGGCCGGCAGCGTCCCAGGCTGGCAGGGCCGCGCTTACTGGCGCGCCGACTTCTCGGCATTCCAAGAGCCAGGCCACTATCGGCTGGAGGCGATCACCGCCCAAGGCATTGTCCGCTCTACCCGCTTTGCCATCGGCCCCGATCTGCTGGCCAGCCGCTGCCTCTCCGACGTCATCCACTACTTCAAGGGACAGCGCGCCAGCGGCGCCTTCGATCGGGCCGACCGCAGCGCCCGTCTGTTTGGCACCGACCTGCGCCGGGACGTACACGGCGGCTGGTTCGATGCCAGCGGCGACATGAGCAAATACCTGAGCCACCTCTCCTACGCCAACTACCTCAACCCCCAGCAGACCCCCATGGTGGTCTGGGCCCTGCTCAAATGCCGGGAGCTCTTGGCACCGCGCCGCGACATCGACGGAGTGAACCTCTGCAAGCGGCTCAACGACGAGGCGCTGCACGGCGCCGATTTTCTCTGCCGGATGCAGGATGAGTCGGGCTTCTTCTACATGACCCTGTTCGACAAGTGGAGCAAGGATCCCGAGCAGCGCGAGCTGTGCGCCTACGCCACCCAGCAGGGGCTCAAGTCCGCCCACTGGCAGGCCGGTTTTCGACAAGGGGGCGGTATGGCCATCGCCGCCCTGGCCCGCGCCGCTCGCGAGAGCGTCAGCGGCGACTTTGATGCCAGCGGCTACGCCGAGGCGGCCCGCCGCGGCTACCTGCACCTGCGTGAGCACAACCTTGCCTATCTGGACGACGGGGTCGAGAACATCATCGACGACTACTGCGCCCTGCTGGCGGCGGTCGAGCTGACCCGCACCCTGGGCCCAGAGTGGCTGACAGAGGCCAGAGTGCGGGCCGGCAAGCTCTGCGCCCGCCAGTGCCCTCACCCTGAGCTAGGCCACTATTGGACGGCCAACGAGGAGGGCTCGCGCCCCTACTACCACGCCGCCGAGGCGGGCCTGCCGGTGCTGGCGCTGCTGGAATACGTGGGGATCGAGCCGGATTGGGAGCGCAAGAACGCGGTGCAGAGGGTGATCGAACAGGCGCTGGCCGCCGAGCTGGCGCTCTGCGCCCGCCCCGGCAACCCGTTTGCCCTCGCCCGCCAGTATGTGAAAGGGGTTGGTGAAGCGCCCCGCGTCAGCTTCTTTATGCCCCACCACAACGAGTCGGGCTACTGGTGGCAGGGGGAGAACGCACGGCTGGCGTCGCTGGCGGCCATGGCGTTTGCCGCCGCGGCCCAGCTGCCGCACCAGAGCAGCTTGCTGCGCACCTTCGGCCAGCACCAGCTCGACTGGATCCTGGGGCAGAATCCCTTCAACGCCTGCATGCTGGCGGGTCATGGCAGCAACACCCCGCCTACACCGCCGGCTATCCCAATGCGCTGGGGGGGATCTGCAACGGCATCACTTCAGGGTTTGATGACGAAAACGAGGTGGCCTTTATCCCCGAGGCCTACAAGGATCGGCTGGATCAGAACTGGCGCTGGGGTGAGCAATGGATCCCGCACGCCGCCTGGTTTGCCCTGGCCATCAGCTGGCAGAGCGCCCTCGGAGGTTCCCATGATTGAGAGAGACTCGAGCATCATTGGCACCGGGGAGAGCCGTGGATCCTCCATACAGCCAGCCTGGTTCACCCTCGCCATCAGCTGGCAGAGCGCGCAGGGAGGCTCCCATGATTGAGTACTGGGTCGGGGTGGATGGCGGCGGCACCCACACCCGCGCCCGCATTCGCGATCGGGCCGGCAAGCTGCTCGGCGAGGGGCGCGCCGCCGGCTCCAACCTGGAGCTTGGCATCGAGATCGCCCACGGCAACGTGCTGGCCGCCATCGAGCAGGCCCGCCTCGAGGCCGGACTGGCTGAGGATGCCCAGCAACGGATGGGGGTCGGGCTGGCGCTCGCCTCCGCCGAGCTGGCCGACTGCTATCACGCCATGCTGACCATGCCCTTCCCGTTTGCGAGCGTGCGGCTCACCTCCGACGCCTTCGGCGCCTGTCTGGGCGCCTTTGGCGGCGAGGAGGGGGCCATCCTGATCGCCGGCACCGGCTCGGCCGGGCTTATCTATCGCCACGGCCAGCTGCACACCTGCTCCGGCCGCGGCTTTCCCATCTCGGATCTGGGCAGCGGCGCCTGGCTGGGGTTGCGCGCCATCCAGCAATCCCTGCTCTGCCACGACGGCATCCTGCCCCCCAGCACCCTGGCCATCCGCCTGCTCGATCACTTCAAGCGGGATCAGGCCGAGGTGGTACGCTGGGCCGCCCGCGCCATCCCCGCCGACTACGGCCGCTTCGCCCCCTGGGTGTTCGATGCCGCCAGCGACGGCGACGAACTCGCCTGCCAGCTGCTGGAGGAGACCTGCCAGCAGCTGGCCATCCTGCTGGAGGGGATGCGCCAGCTGGGCGCCGACCGGATTGCCCTGCTCGGCGGCATCGGCATGCGCCTCGCCCCCGTCTGGCGCACCTGCCGCTGGTCAGCCCCGGCGCCGACGCGCTGGAGGGGGCCATCCTGTTTGCCAAGACGGAAGCGCTGCCATGCCTGCACTCCTGAACCGGGCGTACCGGGACTACACCGGCACGCCCTCCCCTCAACCATCGCCAGCCGCCTTCACCAGGGTGGCCGGCCCCCTGCTCGTGCAACCGAAGGAGTTTTCATGTCCGCACCCCTGATCCACACCCAGGTAGACCGACGCGATGGTGACGACGTCTGGTTTCGTTTCAGCCTGAGCCAGCTGCCAGATGCCCCCTGGAAGCTCCACTTCTGCCTGGCCCGTCACATCGACCCCGGCTCGGTAGAGGGAGGGGAGCTTGAGCGCCAGAGCGGCAGCTACAAGGTCTTGATCCCGCAAACGGGGGCCAGCGAGCTGCGCTTCTGCTGTCGCAGCACCCCCATCAAGCGCCTCTCCGACATGCCACGCGGCTTCTTCCTGAGCCTGCCCCAGGCCAGCAGCGGCCCCCAGCTGATGCCGGTGGAGCTGACCAGCGAGGAGCTGGGCCTGGTGCAATCCGCCACTGCGGCGCCGGATCTGCCCGAGGTGGAACCCCTCGCCGGCATAGTGCCCCAGCCGGATCGCTTGTTGTTGCTGGAGGGCAACTTCCGGCTGGCGGAGCGCGCCCACGTCAGCGGCCCAAGCCCCCTGCTCGGCCCGCTGCTGGCCCACTTCAACGAGCTGACCGGGCTCGCGCTGGCGCAGGATCACGACGCCGAGATCCGGCTGGTTGAAAGCGGTCTGGGCCCGGAGGCCTACCGGCTCACCATCACCCCGGAGGAGATAGTGATTGCCGCCGCCGGCGAGGCAGGTTGGCGCCACGGCCTCGTCAGCCTGGCCCAGTGGTATCTGCAGCACGGCGAGAGCCTGCCCTGCATCGAGCTCAGCGACGCGCCGCGCTTCGGTTTTCGCGGCATCTTTCTCGACTGTGCCCGCCACTTTCACTCCCTGCCCACCCTCAAGCGCCTGCTCAAGCTGATGAGCCTCTACAAGTTCAACCGCTTCCACTGGCACCTGACCGATGACGAGGGGTGGCGGCTCGAGATCAAGGCCTTCCCCCAGCTGACCGAGCTGGCCGCCTGGCGCGGTCACGCCCTGCCGGTGGGACCCCAGCTGAGCGGCGGCCCCGAGCCCTATGGCGGCTACTACACCCAGAGCGAGGTGCGCGAGCTGGTGGCCTATGCCAGCGGGCTCGGCATCACCATCATCCCGGAAATAGACATTCCCGGTCACTGCCACGCCGCCATCAAGGCGCTGCCCGAGCTGCTGGTGGAGGAAGCCGACCGCTCACGCTACCTGTCGGTGCAATATTTTGACGACAACGTGCTCAACCCGGCCCTGCCCGGTACCTATCAATTCCTGGAAGCCGTGATGGACGAGGTGTGCGATCTGTTCCCGGGGCCACTGGTGCACATGGGGGGGGACGAGGTGCCCAGCGGGGTCTGGACCGACAGCCCAGCCTGCCAGCAACTGATGGCGCAACAGGGGTATCAGGATTGCCGCGAGCTGCAGGGTCACCTGCTGCGCCACTGCCAGCAGTACCTGGCCGGCAAGGGCAAGCGGATGCTGGGCTGGGAGGAGATTTTGCACGGTGACAAGGTGAGCCGGGACGCCACCATCTTCGCCTGGACCAGCTTCCAGGCCGGGCTCGACGCGGCCGCTGCGGGTTATCCGGTGGTGATGGCGCCGGCCCAGCACCTCTATCTGGACCTTGCCTGGAGTCAGGACATCCATGAACCCGGCCTCTACTGGGCGGGCACCCTCAATCTGGCGCAGGTCTACGCGTGTGACCCGGCCCCAGCCGATTTCCATGCCAACGATAACATCCTGGGGGTGCTGAGCCCCTTGTGGTCGGAACTGATCACCTCTCGCGATCGTCTCGACTATATGTTGTTCCCGCGCATGCTGGCGACCGCCGAGGTGGCCTGGAGTGCTCCCGCCCGCAAGGGGTGGGAGCACTTCGCCGCCCGTCTGCCGGGCCAGCTGCAGATCCTCGACCAGCTCCAGGTGCGTTACCGGGTACCACAGAGGTAGTGTTATCTTTTTTCCTTGGCGGCCCGATGGCCGCCTTTTTTTTACGATCAACCAACAAAACATCAACTTGCCCCTACCATTCATCCGCCATTGTTGGCAAAATTCAGCCCCCTATGAAGCCGGTCTGCCGCCCGCTGGCGCGAGCCTGCGACCACCTCCAGATCTGCCACAATAACAACGACAAAGTTATCAACTAGAACATCGGAGCGTATTCCTATGGCCCGCAGAGACGTCCATACCCTGGACAGCGAAGTGGAGTTTCCTGCCGACGAACAACTGGTCTCCACCACGGATCTGCGCGGGGTGATCACCTACGCCAACCCCGCCTTCTGCCGCATCGCCGGCTATTCGGTCGACGAACTGGTCGGCCACAACCACAACCTGGTGCGCCATCCCGACATGCCCAAGGCCGCCTTCGCCGATCTCTGGGCCCGCCTCAAGGAGGGCAAGCCCTGGCGCGGCATGGTGAAGAACCGCTGCAAGGATGGTCGCTACTACTGGGTCGATGCCTATGTGACCCCCATCTACGAGGGCAGCCGGATCAGCGGCTACCAGTCGGTGCGCTGCAAGCCCGATCCCCAGCTCAAGCGCATCGCCGGCCAGGCTTACCAGGCCCTGCTCAAGGCAGAGCGTGGCACCGGCAGCCGCCTCCCCTCCCTTGCCAGGGTGCGCGCACCGGCCATTGCCCTGCTGCTGCTCGGCCTGATGGGCTGGGCTTTCGCCAGCCAGGGAGCCATGACCGCCCTGCTGATGCTGCTGCCCCTGCTGCTTATCGGCGGTGCCTACTGGCGCGAGCTCTTCGCCCTGCCGCTCTATCTGCAGCAGCTGGGCCGCGAATACGACAGCCTGACCCGGCTGGTCTACTCAGGTGACGGCCCCGGCGCCATCGCCGACTTTCACATCAAGATGCTGCAGGCCCGCATCCGCACCGTGCTGGGCCGGGTCAACGATGCGACCAACCCGCTGCAGGCCCTGGCCAGCAACCTGAAACAGGCCTCCCATCAGGCCTGCCTCGATATCAACGAACAGGATGCCCAGACCCAGCAGATGGCCGCCGCCATGACCCAGATGGCCAGCACGGCCCACGAGATTGCGCGCAACATTCAGGACTCCAACGGTCAGGTGAGCGAGGCCCGCAGCCGCTGCCAGCACACGGACAAGCAGCTGGCCCAGACCGAGCAGCGCATCGAGCAGCTCGCCAGACAGGCGGAGCTCGCCTTCAACTCGGCGGTGGAGCTCGCCAGCGAATCGGAGCGGATCGGCAGTGTGATGGGAGAGATCCAGGGCATCGCCGACCAGACCAACCTGCTGGCGCTGAACGCCGCCATCGAGGCGGCCCGGGCTGGCGAACAGGGGCGCGGCTTTGCAGTAGTGGCCGACGAGGTGCGTACCCTGTCGACCCGCACCCACAAGGCGACCGAGCAGATCCAGGGCAGCATCCAGCAGATCCAGCACACCCTGGGCCGCTGGAAGGGGATGATGCAGGAGAACCTGCAGCAGACCCGCGAGTGCGCCGAGATGACCCGTCAGGGCTCCAGCAGCCTGCATACCGTGCTGCAGGAGATCGAGCTGGTGACCGAGTTCTCCACCCAGATCGCCGCCGCCGCCGAGCAGCAGCAGACGGTGGTGGAGGATATCAGCCGCAGCATCCACCAGATCTCCGAGTACTCCCACGCCAACAGCCAGAAGATGCAGGAGGTCGACGACTCCAGTCAGGAGCTGCTGGAGCGGGCCAGGCAGCTCAAGGGGCTCAGCCAGACCTTCGGCTGACACATTTGCCAGCCACCCGACAGAAGCGCCACAATGGCGCTTCTGTCGTTTTTGACGAGTCAACTTCATGAGAACGGAATCGACCCCAACCCCACAGAACAAGGTTGCCCGTATCGAGGCAATCCTCGCCCTGATCCCGGCCGGCCGTGTGGTGAGCTATGGCCAGGTGGCGGATCTGGCGGGGCTGCCCGGCCGGGCCAGGCTGGTGGGCAAGGTGCTGAGGGAGACCGACAAGGTGCTGCCATGGCACAGGGTGCTGGGCGCAGCGGGCACCATATCGCTGCCCAAGGGGTCGACAGGCTTCGACAAACAGGCGGGATTGCTGCAGGAAGAGGGGGTGCCCGTGATTGGCGGGCGGGTCAGGATGAAGGAGTGGCAGTGGCAGCCCGACCTCGCCGAGCTGCTGTTTCTTCTGCCCTTCTGACGATGGCGACCCGCCTCACCGGGTGATGGGGGCCAGGATCTCGTCACTGCGCACCTGCACCGGGATGGTTTCGTACTCCCGTTGCAGCAGCACCAGCAGACTCTGCTTGTCCACTTCCAGCACATAGGCGGTTCCTTCCCGGGTCAGACAGGTCATTCCCGGCCGGATCTCGTTAATCTCCATCACAACCTCCGTGTCCAGCGCTGCCATCCTTGCAGCGGTTTCAGTATACCGCCATCCGCAAACAAAAAGGCCCCTGCGAGGGGCCTCTTTCAACATAGTGTGGAGTTGTGCGCAATCACGCCTTCTTCGACTTGGCCAGGCTCTCCTGCCACTTGCCGTTGTCGTAGTGCGCCGTCCAGCCGGTCGCCTTGCCGTTGACCTCGGTCATCACGTACTGCTCCTTGGTCTTGCGACTGAAGCGCACGACGGCGGCGTTTCCGTCAGGATCTGACGCCGGGGCATCGGCCAGGTACTGGTGCTTGGGCGACAGGCGCTCCTTGAAGCGCTTGAGCTCTTCCACCAGCGGCGCACGAGTCTCGCGCGACTTGGGGAAGTTGCTGGCGGCCAGGAACAGGCCGGCGGCCCCGTCACGCAGCACGAAGTGAGCGTCGGACTGGGTGCATTTCAGCTCCGGCAGCGGCACCGGATCTTCCTTCGGCGGCGCAATATCACCGTTTTTCAGGATCTTGCGGGTGTTCTTGCAGGTGTCATTGGTGCAACCCATGTACTTGCCGAAGCGGCCGTTCTTGAGCTGCATCTCGGAGCCACAGCGGTCACACTCGATGCTCGGCCCTTCGTAGCCCTTGAGCTTGAACTGGCCTTTTTCAATTTCGTAGCCGTCGCAATCCGGGTTGCGGCCGCAGACGTGCAGCTTGCGGCTGTCGTCGATGATGTAGGCATCCATGGCGGTGCCGCACACGCCGCAGCGGTGCTTGGCGCGCAGCGCCTCGGTCTCGGCCTCGTCACCGTCGGTGGCGGAGACGAACTCGTCGGCGGAGACCAGGTTGATGGTCTTCTTGCAGCGCTCTTTGGGCGGCAAGGCGTAGCCGGAGCAGCCGAGGAAGACCCCGGTGGTGGCGGTACGAATGCCCATCTTGCGGCCGCAATCCGGGCAGTCGATGTCGGTCAGCACCATCTGGTTGGCACGCATGCCCCCCTCTTCCACCGGCAGATCCGCTTTTTCCAGCTCCTGGGTGAACTCGGCGTAGAAGGCATCCAGCACCTTCTTCCACTCCAGGCTCCCCTCGGCGATGCCGTCGAGCTTGTCTTCCATCTTGGCGGTGAACTCGTAGTTCATCAGCTCGACGAAGTTCTCCACCAGCCGGTCGGTGACGATCTCACCCATCTTCTCGGCGAAGAAACGGCGGCTCTCGACCCGCACATAACCACGGTCGACGATGGTGGAGATGATGGAGGCGTAGGTGGATGGGCGGCCGATGCCGCGCTTTTCCAGCTCGCGCACCAGCGCCGCTTCGGTGAAGCGGGCGGGCGGCTTGGTGAAGTGCTGGCGCGGATCCAGCTTGACCAGTTTGAGCACCTCGCCGACGGTCACCGCCGGCAACTGGCTGTCTTCGCCCTTGCGGCCCATCGGCGGCAGCGCCTTGGTCCAACCGGCGAAGCGCAGGGTGCGGCCGCGCGCCTTGAGCTCGAACTCGCCCGCCTTGACGGTCAGGGTGGAGGAGTCGTACTGGGCCGGCGTCATCTGACAGGCGACAAACTGACGCCAGATGAGGTCATAGAGCCGCATGGCGTCGGGCTCCATCCCTTCCAGCATCTCGGCCGTCACCAGCACGCTGGAGGGGCGGATCGCCTCGTGGGCCTCCTGGGCATTGGCCTTGGCGCCATACAAATTCGGATCGCTCGGCAGGTAGGCGGCGCCATACTGCTCGCCGATGTATTCCCGCACCGCCTCGACCGCCTCTTTGCTGAGGTTGGTGGAGTCGGTACGCATATAGGTGATGTAACCCGCTTCATAGAGGCGCTGGGCCATCATCATGGTCTTCTTGACCCCGAAGCTCAGCCTGGTGGAGGCTGCCTGCTGCAGGGTAGAAGTGATGAAGGGGGCGGACGGCTTGGAGCCGGTCGGCTTGTCTTCCCGGTTCACCACCTTGTAGTCGACCCCTTCCAGGGCGGCCACGGCGGCGAAGGTCTCGGCCTGGGTCACCGGCTTGAAGTCGGCGCCGTTGCGGCTGACCACTTCCATCCGCAGATCGGCGTTATCACCGGTCAGCAGGTCGGCGTTGAGATCCCAGAACTCCACTGGCACGAACGCCTTGATTTCGCGCTCCTTGTCGACGATGAGGCGCACCGCGACGGACTGTACCCGGCCGGCGGAGAGGCCGCGAGCCAGCTTCTTCCAGAGCAGCGGGGAGACCATGTAACCCACCACCCGGTCGAGGAAACGACGGGCCTGCTGGGCATTGACGCGGTGAATGTTCAGCTCGGACGGCTGGGCGAACGCCTCCTGGATGGCGGTCTTGGTGATCTCGTTGAACACCACGCGCTTGTAGCGGCTGTCGTCACCGCCGATGATCTCGCGCAGGTGCCAGGCGATCGCTTCCCCCTCTCTATCCAAGTCGGTTGCGAGATAGATGGTGTCGGCCTTCTCGGCCAGACTCTGCAACTCGCTGACCACTTTTTCCTTGCCGGGCAAAATCTGGTAGTTGGCCTGCCAGCCTGCGGTCGGATTGATCCCCATCCGTGAGAACAGGGCATTGCGCTCCTTGGCAGCCTTTTCTGATTCGCTCAGCTTGATGCCGCGAATGACAGGTTTTTTGGGCTCGTTGCTGGCGCTGCCGCTGGTCGGCAGATCGCGCACGTGACCAACGCTGGATTTCACCACGTAGTCCTTGCCCAAATATTTGTTGATGGTCTTGGCCTTGGCCGGAGACTCCACTATGACCAGTGATTTGCCCATGCTGTAACTATTATCCTCATTGCACCCGACGGGGTTGGTGTGCGGTTTTGTGGGGCTGTATAAGAGATTTGACGGGAAAAAGCAATCTTGTGAGCAAATTTGCCCAGCAGCCCGAACCACCTTGCTTCTTTATTTATTAATGCGAAGCCGAGCCGCGGGAAGCAACCGCTTTTTTATTTTTATGCTATATCCACCCTCTTTTTATATTGGAAACGACATAACCAACCGCTCTTGTAACATAACAAACCAGTTTCGTTATCAGCTTGTTACAAAAGACAAAATCTCCTTATAATGGCTGCATCCCGCAGCATTGTGCGCGGAAGGAACCGCTACCCATATAAAAATCGAAAGGATGTACTCAATGAAGCACTTCGAGGTCAACTTCGACGGCCTGGTCGGCCCGACCCACAACTATGCCGGCTTGTCCTATGGCAACGTCGCCTCCCAGAACAATGCCAAGGAAGCGTCCAATCCAAAGGAGGCCGCCAAGCAGGGGCTGCGCAAGATGAAGGCCTTGACCGACCTCGGCATGGTGCAGGGGGTACTGGCCCCGCAGGAACGACCGGATCTCGCCACCCTACGTCGCCTCGGCTTCACCGGCAACGATGCAAGCGTCTTGGCCCAGGCCGCCAAACAGGCGCCCGCCGTGCTGGCCGCCTGCTACTCGGCCTCCAGCATGTGGACCGCCAACGCCGCCACCGTCTCCCCCAGTGCCGATACCCAGGATGGCCGCATCCACTTTACCCCCGCCAACCTGACCAACAAGTTTCACCGCTCCCTCGAGCCCGAGGTGACCGGTCGCATCCTGCGCGCCGTGTTCAACAACGACCGCCACTTCTACCACCATCAGCACCTGCCGGAGAACGACCACTTCGGTGACGAAGGTGCCGCCAACCACACCCGGCTGTGCCGCGCCTATGGCGAGTCCGGGGTCGAACTGTTCGTCTACGGCCGCAGCGCCTTCGATGTCTCCCAGCCCGCCCCCAAACGCTACCCGGCCCGCCAGACCCTGGAAGCAAGCCAGGCCATCGCCCGCCTGCACGGCCTGGGGGACGAGAGCGCCGTCTTCATCCAGCAGAACCCGGACGTGATCGATCAGGGGGTCTTCCACAACGACGTGATCGCGGTGGGCAACCAGAACGTGCTGTTCTTCCACCAGCAGGCGTTTCTCAACACCGCATCGGCGCTAGCCGAGGTGCGCACCAAGTTCGGTGACGGCGAGCTGCACTTTATCGAGGTGCCCACTGCCGAGGTGTCGGTGCAGGATGCGGTGAAATCCTATCTGTTCAACACCCAGATCCTGACCCTGCCGTCCGGCGAGATGGCGATCATCGCCCCCACCGAGTGCCGCGACAACCCGGCGGTGTCAGCCTATCTGGCCAAGCTGGTGACCCTGGGGACCCCGATCAAGGGGGTGCACTACATGGACGTGAAGCAGAGCATGAAGAACGGCGGCGGCCCCGCCTGTCTGCGACTGCGGGTCGCCATGAACGACACCGAGCTCGCCGCAGTCAACCCGGCCTGCCTCATCAACGACGGCCAGTTTGCCCGCCTGGACGCCTGGGTGGAGAAACACTACCGCGACAGCCTGGCGCTGGACGACCTGCGCGACCCGGCCCTGGTCATGGAGTCCCGCACCGCGCTGGATGAGCTGACCCAGATCCTGAAACTGGGCTCCGTCTACCCGTTCCAGCGCTAAGGCGCACCAACCCTATAAAAAAGAGAGCCGGGCAAGTGCCCGGCTTTTTGTTGCTCTTTGAACGGCTTCCTAGAACCTGTTTTCGAACTGTCGCGAGAGGTCGTCAGCAAGGTGAAGAGCAGCGCAGGAACCGGAGCGTATAGACATACATGAGCCTCCTGATTACAAACAAGCGAGCAGCACATGAGCCTTGATCACGACCTCGCAGTAAGGTCGGAACAGGTTCTCAGCGCCACGGTCCTTGCTGCCACAGCCGACCCAGACCGGATTCCAGCGCCACGGCAGCCTGCTGACCCAGCTTCTGGGTCAGGCTCTTGGGCTTGCTGTAGCGAATGCCGACCACCTTGTGCTGGCTGGCCTGGGCCAGCAGATAGTCATCGCTGGTGCAGAGGCTGTCCACCAGCCCGAGCTGCTTGGCCTGGCTCGCCAGCCAGTGCTCGCCTGTGGTGACCTTGTCGATGTCGAGGTTGGGTCTGTGCTCGGCCACGAATGCCTTGAAGCGCTCGTGGATGGCGCCCAGCTCCTCGCGAAACTTCTCGCGCCCCAGGTCGTCGTTCTCGCCGAACATG
Source organism: Aeromonas sp. A35_P (assembly GCF_002259925.1). Lineage (NCBI taxonomy): Bacteria > Pseudomonadati > Pseudomonadota > Gammaproteobacteria > Aeromonadales > Aeromonadaceae > Aeromonas > Aeromonas sp. A35_P. Next base: position 22,412 of record NZ_NEVB01000199.1, read on the forward strand.
GTGATGGTGCGCTTGTACTGGCCGGCGGTGTGCATCTCGAACTCGATGTCGTGCTTTTTCAGCAGCTTGTTGAAGTTCGGCAGCTGGGCGATCACCCCGATGGAGCCGACGATGGCGAACGGTGCCGCCAGGATCTGATCCGCCACGCAGGCCATCATGTAGCCGCCGCTTGCCGCCACCTTGTCGATGGCCACGGTCAGCTTGATGTCACGATCCCGCAGCCGCTGCAGCTGGGAGGCCGCCAGACCGTAGCCGTGCACCACGCCGCCGCCGGATTCGAGCCGCAGCAGCACCTCGTCGCCCGGCTGGGCCACCCCTATCACGGCGCTCACCTCTTCACGCAGGGAGGCCACCTCCCTGGCATCCATGCTGCCGTGAAAATCGATGACGAACAGCCGGCTGCGGGCATCTTCGCTCTTGGCTCGCGCCTTGTGCTCAGCCTTGCGCGCTTTTGCCAACTGCTTGCGTTCCGCCTTGCCGGCCAATGCAGTCTGCAACTGGTGACGCCCCTGCTCCAGCTCGCTGGAGAGATCGGTGACCACCAGCTCCCCCTTGCGGGATTTGGGCTGACGGCTGCTCACCACCATCAGGATGACGGCGCCGATGGCGAGCAGTAGGGTAATGGTCTTGGCCAGGAACAGGCCGTATTCGGTCAAAAATGCCACTTGATGCTCCACTGGTGTGCCCCCCGGGGGGACGATTTTTTCACATTCTAGGGAGTTTGCCCGGTGCGCGCAAAAACTCTGCGTCAACCCGTCAGAAATGCCAATCGACAATCACAACCCCTCTGATTTATTCACATTTTTGCCATCTCATACTGGCCAAACGCCGTGCGGGATCAGTACACTTGCCCCTCTATTGCCGGGCACATCTGCCACGAATTGTTAACAGGAGTTGTCATGTTCGATTATCAGGCCCCCCAGGATCTGCTCAAGGACAAGGTCATTCTGGTCACGGGTGCCGGTGACGGCATCGGCCGCGAAGCGGCACTCACCTATGCGGCCCACGGCGCCACCGTGATCCTGCTCGGACGTACCAGCGCCAAGCTGGAAGCTGTCTACGACCAGATCGAAGCGGCCGGCCACCCGCTGCCCGCCATCGTGCCGGTGGATCTGAAGGGGGCGACCGCCGCCCACTATCGCGGCATGGCCGAGACCTTCGCCCAGCAGTTCGGCCGCCTCGACGGCGTGCTGTTCAACGCCGGCCTGCTCGGCACCCTGTCACCGTTCGAACACATCCAGGAGCAGGAGTGGGACGAGGTGATGCAGGTCAACGTCAAATCCGAATTCCTGCTGACCCAGGCGCTGCTGCCGCTCATCCGCCAGACCGCCAAGGAGCACGGCGATGCCTCCATCGTCTACACCTCCTCCAGCGTGGGTCGCAAGGGCCGCGCCTACTGGGGCACCTATGCCATCTCCAAGTTCGCCATCGCAGGCATGATGGAGGTGTTGGCGGACGAGCTGGAGAACACCTCGGTGCGGGTCAACACCCTCAACCCGGGCGGTACCCGCACCAAGATGCGGGCCAGCGCCTTCCCGGCCGAAGATCCGCAAACCCTCAAGACCCCGGCCGACCTGATGCCGCTCTATCTCTATCTGATGGGAGTGGACAGCAAGGGCAAAACCGGCCAGACCTTTGTGGCCCAGCCCAAATAAATCAACAAAATAACCCCAACCCTGCGCGGCATGGGGTTAAATTCAATAGGGTGCCGCCGGCACCCTGTTGCGAATATGGCAAGGCCCGTTCCATCCAGTCCCTTATCAGGTTGAGATATGTTTCGTCCCAAGAGCACGTTTGAGCAATGGCGGATCTTTCAGGCCGTGGTGGATTGTGGCGGCTACGCCCAGGCCGCCGAGGCGCTGAACAAGAGCCAGTCCTCCCTCAATCATGCGGTAGCCAAACTGCAGCAGAGTCTGGGGGTGGCCCTGCTGGAGGTGAGAGGGCGCAAGGCGGTGCTGACGCCGGCGGGGGAGATCTTCCTCAAACGGGCCCGTCAGCTCAGCCAGCAGGTGGAAGAGCTGGAGAACCTGGCCAACAACCTGGAGCGGCAGTGGGAGCCACAGATCAACCTCTATGTGTCAGTGATGCAGCCGCGCGAGCGGCTCTACCGGGCGCTGGCCCACTTCTACCCCCGCAGCCGGGGTTGCCGAGTCAATCTGCACGAGCGCATCCACTGCCACTTCAACGCCCTGCAGGTGGGGGATCTGATGCTCTCGGAGCACCTGCCCCATGATCGCACTGGCCTGCCGCTGGACGAGGTGTGTCTGCTGCCGCTCTGCGCGGCCGATCACCCGCTCGCCACCCAGGGCGGGGCCATTGCCGCCGAGGCGCTGGCCGGCCACAACCAGATCAGCCTTCACCCCCCCATTCACCGCTCGGTGGACTGGAACGATGCGGACGACACCGGCTGGAAGGCGACCCACTACCACGAGGTGATCGCCATGCTCAAGCTCGGCCTCGGCTATGCCTGGCTGCCCCGCCACCTGGTGCAGGAGGAGCTGGCGAGCGGCGAGCTGGTGGCGCTGGATCTGGCCGGTGGCAATGAGCGCCACCTCTATACCTATCTGCTGACGCCGTCGGCCGACGCCCTGGGCCCGGCCACCGAGCTGCTGCTGCGCTGCCTGCGCAACGAATATCAGGACGACAGCGACCGCTAGCCCGTACCCCCGCCGCCATCAGACATTGAGGCGGGCCGACCCGCTCGCCCCTCCCCCTTTCAGCTTCAGACGTTCGGCACCCGCCAGCAGGCGGCCAGTGCCAGCAGCGCCAGCCCCATCGCCACCATGAAGACCCCGTGGAAGCTCCAGATCTCCGCCACAGTCCCTGCTATCGCCCCCGCCATGATGGAACCGGTGCGGATGCTGTTGGCGAACAGGGTGGTCGCCACCCCGGCGCGGCCCGGCATCAGATCCTGGAAGTAGGACATGCCGATGCCGGCGACGATGCCGATGAAGATGGCGTTGAGCAGTTGCAGCGCAATGAGGGCATGCTGGCTCGACAGGGTCACCAGCCCCACGTAGAAGCCGACCCCGGCCAACACCGCCAGCAGCATCATGGGGCGCTTGCCAAAACGCTGGGTATAGTGACCCGCCAGCAGCATGAAGGGGCGCTTGCCAAAACGCTGGGTATAGTGACCCGCCAGCAGCATGAAGGGGATCTCGAGAGCCGCCGCCGTGCCCATCAGCACCCCGGCCAGCTTCTCCTCCAGCCCCAGCTCGCGGGTGATGTAGAGCGGCATGTTGATGAGATACATGCTGTTGCAGGTCCACATCAGGGTGGAGGCGATAAAGAGCGCGCGCACCGACGGATCCCGCCAGCTGCTGACCCGCTCCACCTCGCTGTCCATCACCGGCAGCGGCAACGAGGGCAGCCAGCGCCACACCACGAAGGCGCAGAGCAGATAGGCCAGTGCGGAGGCGAGGTACATCACCTCGAAGCCGTAGCCGATGGCCAGCGCGAAGGCTATGGGTGGCCCTATCACCCAGGCCAGCGAGAACTGGGCCCGCAGCACCGAGCTGAACATGTCGGCCCGCTTGTTGCGGCTGTCGGCGTATTCACGCGCCAGCGCAAACAGCTGGGGGCTGGCGGTCGCCGCCAGGCTCGCCAGCAGCACCCCCAGGCTCACCAGCAGCCAGTATTGCCGGTTCCAGGCAAACAGCAGGGAGAGCACCACACCGGCGAAGCAGCAGCGCAGGATCAGTCGCTTGCGATCCCCCTTGTTGTCGGAGCGATGGCCGAGCCACTGGCTGATGAGGATGCCGATCACCGCGTTGACGGTATAGAAGAGCCCCACCAGGAAGGGGCGCACCTGCACCTCCTCGGCCAGAAACAGGCTCAGGGTGGGCACCTGCAGCGCCACCGCCACCCCGGTCATGAAGGTCACAGCCAGAAAAGAGAGAGAGACGGGATCCGTCCTGTTGCGGGCAGCAGTCAACAAACGCATAGAATTACCACTGATTGGAGGGAAGAAAACTGGCCAAAATTCGGCAAGTGCATGAAATGGCGCCGCTTATTTTATGTCATTGTCAAGAGCCACCTCAAGGCTTGCGACCCCGTCCCCGACCCCGTACAGTGAAAGCCCACTGGCCAGCATAAGGATTTCACATGTTTGATTTTGACCGGGAAATAGATCGCAGCGGCACCATGAGCCTGAAATGGGACAAGTACAAGGGACAGGACGTGCTGCCCATGTGGGTCGCCGACACCGACTTCGTCTCGCCCCCTGCCGTCGTCGAGGCCCTCACCCAACGGGTCGCCCACGGCATCTTCGGCTACTCGCGCCCCTCTCCCCGGCTGATCGAACTCATCATCACGCGGCTGGCCAGCCGCTATGGCTGGACCATCCAGCCCGAGTGGCTCGTCTTCCTGCCCGGCGTAGTGCCCGGTCTCAACCTGGCCTGCAAGGCCTGGAGCCAGCACGGGCGCGGCATCATCACCCCCAAGCCGGTCTACTACCCCTTCCTGCAGGCGCCGGGCTTCAACGACCGGCCGCTGCTCACCGTGCCCATGGTGGAAGAGGCCGGTCGCTGGGTACTGGATATCGAGGAGCTGGAGCGCCAGGCGCCGGCGGCGGATCTGCTGCTGCTGTGCAACCCGCAAAACCCGGGCGGCACCGTGTTCACCCGCGAGGAGCTGCTGGCCATCGATGCCATCGCCGAGCGCCACAATCTGGTGATCTGCTCCGATGAAATTCACTGCGACCTGCTGCTGGACAAGGACGCCCGCCACATCCCCTACGGCGCCATCAGCCCGGCGGCGGCCGAGCGTTCGGCGGTGATGATGGCCCCGAGCAAGACCTTCAACATCGCCGGACTCTGCTGCGCCTTCGCGGTGGTGCCCAATGCCCGTCTGCGCCTCAAGCTGCAGCAGGCGATGCGCGGCATCAGCGCCGACGTCAACCTGCTGGGCTTCGTGGCGGCAGAGGCGGCCTATGAAGGGGGCGAACAGTGGCTCAGCGAACAGCTCGACTACCTGGCCGCCAACCTGGCGCTGATCGAGCAGGCGGTCGCCCGCTGGCCCGGCATCAAACTGGCGCGCCATCAGGCCACCTACCTCGCCTGGATCGACGTGAGCGCGTTGGGCTTGGACGATCCCATCGCCTTCTTCGAGCAGGCCGGGGTGGGGCTCTCCCCCGGCGCCCAGTTTGGTGACGGCCAGTTCGTGCGGCTCAACTTCGGCTGCACCCGGGCTCGCCTCGTCGAGGCGCTGGCCCGCATGGAGAAGGCCATTCTGGCGCGCTGATGACGCGCTTTCTCCCCCATGGCCTCACCATGCGGGCAGTGGCGGGGCCGGCAACAGCCGGCCCCGCAATATACTGAAGTCAGCCAGATCCGTATCCGAGCTCAATAGGGTATATTTTGGCGACATGCCGCCACGGCCCCACAACCCGGGATGTCGATGGCACTGAATAGGGCACACTGCCGCCGCCAGCAGCTGGCCGGCTTAATGCCAACCGGGATGGGGCTGACCCATCCTTTTTATCAGCCAATGATCCGGTTCACTATGTTCCAACGCGTCTTGCACCTTCTACCCATCCGGCTTCGCCGAGCCCTGCCCTTGCTGGCAGCGACCCTGGCCCTGCCCTTGCTGGCAGCGACCCTGGCCCTGCCCCTGCAGGCCGCCACCTATCTCACCATCGGTACGGGGCCGCTGAACGGCGTCTACTACCCGACCGGCGGCGCCATCTGCCGGCTGCTCAATGAAGAGAGCGGCAGCCACGGCCTGCACTGCTCGGTGCAGAGCACCTCGGGTTCCCTCGCCAACCTGAAAGCGCTGGCGCAGGGCAACATCCAGCTGGCGCTGGTGCAGTCGGACGTGCTGCATCACGCCACTCACGGCACGGGCCCCTTCCAGAGCCAGCCCCCCGCCGATCAGCTGCGCAGCCTCTACCGCCTTCATCAGGAGTCACTGACCCTGCTTGCCAGCGCCACCAGCAACATCAACACCCTGGCCGACATCGAGGGCAAGCGGGTCGATTTCGGGCCCCCTGGCTCCGGGGAGCGGGTCACCAGCCAGGCGCTGCTCGACGCCATGGGCTGGCAGGCCAAGAGCTTCGCCCCCCTCATCCCCGCCGCGGCCAGCAACCGGCTGGAGGGGCTCTGTGACGGTACTCTGGACGCCGCCTTCGTGGTGGCGGGCCACCCCAATCAGGCCATCGGCGATCTCACCGGCCGCTGCAAGGCGCGCCTCATCCCCATCGAAGGGGAACAGATAGACAGGCTGCTCAAGCAGCACCCCTACTATCAGCGCAGCCGCATCGGCGCCAACCTCTATCCGGGCCAGACCAGCGGGATCAATACCTTCGCCGTCACCGCCGAGCTGGTGGCGCTGGCCAGCCTGCCGGATAGCGAGGTGCGCACCGTGCGCGACGTGCTGAGCGGCCGGCTCAAGCAGTTCACCCGCCTCCACCCGGCACTGACCCAGCTCACCCTGGAGGGGATGCTGGGTGAGGCGGAAGTGCCGCGCCACGCCGGCATGGCGGATGCCCCGCCTGCCCTGCAGCCCGAGACCCTGAGCCCGGCAGCGGCCACCTCGGAGGCCCAGGCGACTTCAGCAGCGCAACCCACCGAAGTGGCACGCCCCGCCGGTGAGGACGCGAAGCAAGCTGCCGGCTCAACGGGCGCCCCCTCCCCGGAAGGCACGCCCGCCACCTCATCCGGGCAGACCCCTGGCGCCCTGCTGCCGACCCCCTCGGCAGCCACCGCCACCGAGCCGGGCGCGAGTAACGTGCTCGAAGGGGCTGCCGTGGAACAGGGCGGCAAGCTGACGGGCACGGCCGCGCCAAGCCCCTCTGCCGTGGTGAGC
>NZ_NEVB01000200.1:0-29190 GCF_002259925.1 Aeromonas sp. A35_P
AACGGGTGCCTGGCGCCATGTTAGTGGGTACCCTCTGAGTGATTAATCGGCAACAGTTGATGGATAGGTTTTAAAAATGGTCTTTTACCCCATTAATACAGAACAAGATTCAGCGATTGAGCCGTTGAGCCATTTTATTTGCGTTCGTCAGACGAGCGGTTGTCGCTGATGGAGTTGTTGCGCAAGCGGTTCGCACTGGACCTGCAAACCTTCGCCATCCTCACCCTGGTGCTGGGCAATCTGGCCCAGGCCTTCTCCGACGTGCTGGTCAAGCTGATCGGCCCCGGTTTCAGCCCCTTCCAATACATGTTCCTGCGCCAGCTGCTGACCCTGCTGGTGCTGCTGCCCTTCATGCTGCGGGTGCCGCGCTCGGCCTGGGGGCTGGGTGCCTGGAAGTGGCACCTGCTGCGCGGCCACCTCTGCCTGCTCGGCGGCGGTGGCATGATGCTGGCCCTGACCCAGCTGCCGCTGGCCACGGCCAACGCCATCTTCTACGTCTCCCCGCTGCTGACGTTGCCGCTGGCGGCTTGGTTGCTCAAGGAGAAGATCCACCCCAGAGTCTGGCTGCTGAGCGGCATGGGGCTGCTCGGGGTGGTGTTCGTGCTGCGGCCGGGGGATTTCCATCTGGCCGGGCTGGGCGCCTTGGTGACTGCCTTCACCCTGGCGCTGTTCAACATCACGGGACGCAAGTTGCCGGCCGGGATCTCGGTGGTGGCGACCCTGTTCTGGGCCAACCTGCTGGCCATGCCGCTGACCGCGGGTCTGGCGGTAGGTCAGTGGCAGCCGGTGGACTGGCGGCTGCTGGTGCTGATCGGCGGCAGCGGCGTCATGCAACTGCTCTATCACGCCAGCTGCTTCTATTCCTATCGTCAGGTGGAGGCCAACCGCATCGCGGCGACCGAGTACTCGGGCCTGATGTTCGTGGTGCTGCTGGGGGTCTGGCTGTTTGGCGAGATCCCGGCGTGGAACCTCTGGGTCGGGGTGAGCTTCATCCTGCTGGCCATTCACTGGCAGCGCCGGTTGCGCTGAGGCCAGGCCGGCAGCAGGCTGCCGGATGAGAAAAAGGCCTCCTATGAGGCCCCTCTCTGTCATGGCCGGGCAAACCGGGCTGGCTGGGCGGCCTGTTGCTATCGGAATCCTGTCGTGACCCCTGCCATCCTGCTGCCGCCCTGATTATCCTGGTGATCCGCCTCGGTTAGGGGAGGCGGCGCACTAGCGGCTAAGTCGATGCCGTGGCTGGCAGTCAGACAGAGGCTCGCAGATCATCTCACCGCTGGCGAGTCATTCAAAATGGGCTTCATGGGGATATGACCATGGGTGACCGGCTAGCCCGGTGGCTCATGGCGATCGCCCTCTTGATGAAACGCCGTCTCTTGCTCATCTATTTCCCCCTTGGTCGGTGTCAGGCTGGGCAAAGGTCGTCTGGGTGAAGCGCAGTTCGATAGATACCCCGTTGTTATCCCTCAGAAAGATCTGCAGTTCGTTGCGCTCCGGTATGACCCGGCTGACGAAGGGCACCTCCAGTCGCTGCAGGCGGGCCTGCGTTTCGACAGGATCCGAGGCGCTCAGCGAGATGTGATCAATGCAGCCGCTACCTTGCTCCGTCTCCCGTTTCCCCAGATAGTCGGTCAGTCCTTGGCCCTGGGTGTTGGCAACGATGTGCAGCAGGGGGCGCCCTCCTGCGTAGAGCCAGCAACCCGGAAAAGGAAAGGGGGGCCGCCCCCCTTCCTGCAGGCCGATGGCATCGCGATAAAACCCTATGGTCTGCTCCAGTTGATCCGTGCGAAGGGTGACGTGGTCGATGGCATGTATGGTCATATGGCCTCCTGTCGAGTCGGCATAGGGGTGAAGGGGCGTCGTCTGGCAGGCTGGGGCCTTGTCCGTCCGCTTCGCTCCTGAACTTGGGTGAACAACCGCTGCAGTGCTGCGAACAAGGGGCTGACGGCCCTTGCATGCCCCCCCTCAGTTGATCAGGGCGCCGCCATCGATATCTATGGTGGCGCCGGTCATGAAGGGGTTGTCGATGGCCAGCAGATAGCCGGCGGCAAGATCTTCGGCGCGGCCGTGCCGACCGGCCGGCAGGCTGGCGGCTGCCCGGCCCAGCATGGCCTCTCGCGCCTCGGGCGCCATGGCGGCGTAGGCCTCGGTATCGGTCAGCCCCGGACTGACCACGTTGACCCGGATGGGGGCCAACTCACGGGCGAGCAGCCTGGCGGCGGCTTCGAGCGCGGCATTCATGGTGGTCTTGACCAGGGTGCCGGGCACTGTCTTGCGGGCCAGGAACCCTGTGGTGAGGGTGATGGTGCCGCCGGGGGCCATATGCGGGGCCAGGCTGCGAATGACCGCCAGAGTGCCCCAGAACTTGGTGTCGAAGGCCGCCTTGGCGGCGGTGAGATCCTGCTCGAGCAGAGGCCCACCAGGCGCCTGGGAACCGGCGGTAATGACCAGGTGATCCAGCTGGCCCAGATCGGTCAAGAGGTTATCGATTGAGGTCTGGTCCGTGATATCCAGGCCGCTCTTGCGGCTGGCGACGATGACCTGACCGGGGCGCTGGCGCAGGGCATCGGCGACGGCGCGGCCGATACCTGTGTGGCCACCGATGACAAGGGACAGGGTGTGTTGATGAAATGCCATGGCAATGTTCCTCTCTGAGACGGCGGGGGATCCGCGCCTGTGTCTGCTGGAGAAGATAGATGTCACGGTGTATTTTGATAATTGCCGCAAAATCTAAAACATAATTCGGATTATCAATACAATCATGCTCGAGAACCTCAATCTGTTCCTGGTCATAGTGGAAAAAGGGGGGCTGGCCGCCGCGGGGCGTGAGCTGGGCTTCTCCCCGGCAACCGTCTCGGAGCGGCTGGCTTCCTTGGAACGTTACTACGGTACGACCCTGCTCAGCAGAACCACTCGCTCCATCAGCCTCACCGAAGAGGGGCGCCTGTTGCTGGAGGAGGGGCGCCATCTGCTGGCCCAGGCCGAGGGGCTCAAGCGCCGTCTGCGCGATGGCGGGGATGAGATGAACGGGTTGCTGCGCATCAGCGCCCCTCATGATCTGGGGATCAGCCGGCTGGTGCCGCTGCTCGATCGCTTCATGGCACAACACCCGGGGATCACGCTGGATCTCAACCTGACCGATGGCTATCTGGATCTGGTGGGGCAGGGGATCGATCTTGCCCTGCGCTACGGAGAGCTGGCCGACAGCACACTGCGCACCCTCTCGCTGGGGGAGAACCGCCGGATCGTCTGTGCCTCACCCGCCTACCTGGCGCGCAAGGGGGAGCCCCGCCATCCGGAAGAGCTTGCCGATCATGACTGCCTATTGATGCGTTTCGGAGAACATCCGGAGCGCTGGTGGTCTTTTCAGGTCGAGGGCGTGGTGAAGCGGGTGATGGTGCAGGGGCGGCGCATCAGTAACAACGGTTATCTGGTGCGCCAGTGGTGCCTGCAGGGGGAGGGGATCTGCCTCAAGTCCCGCTGGGATGTGGGGGAGGATCTGAGCCGTGGCCGCCTGGTGGAGATCCTGCCCGGGTTCGCCGCCCCGGCGTCACGGCTGCAGATCGTCTACCCCTCCGGGCGGCATCAGCCGCGCCGGGTGCGCGCTCTGATCGACGCGCTGGTCGCCGAGTTCGGACGCCCTCAGGGGTAGACCCGGGTCATCATGACAAACCCCTCTGCATCGGCGGTGAGGCTGGTCTCGATCCGTCCCAGCTCGGCCAGCGTGGCCACATGTGTGCCGCCGCAGGGGATGGTGACCTCCCGCCCTTCCAGCGGGCAGAGCCAGTAACGGGAGTCGATGATCGATTCGCCAACCCGGCTGCGGCGGATCTCGCCTCCGGTTGCCAGCCAGTCGGCCAGCTGGCGATTGATGTGCGCTTCAATTTGCGCCAGATCTGCCAGCAGGGCCTCGCTGTTGACCCCCTTCTTGCGCAGGCTCTTGCCGATCCGGTACTGCTCGCGCGAACCCATGGGCTCGACCCGCGAGGTCTGGATGGCGAGGCGATCGAAATCGGGCTGCTCCAGCGCGTCCCGCTCGCTCACCTCCTTGCGCCAGTAAGGCATCAGCGCCCGGTTGAGCGCGAGGGCCGCCAGGTGGCAGCCGCTGTGGCCCAGGCTCAGGGCGTGGCGGGCCTCGGCATCCACTTGCAGCGTCACCTGACTGCCCACCGGCAGCGCACAGTGGCCGGCCAGCGGGTGCACCACCACGAAACGCCACCCTTCCGCGCCCCGCTTGACCGGGATCGCCTGGTCGACGAACAGCTCCCCATCCGGGCTGATGGCCCCCATGCGACAGGGACCGACGGCCGCGTCGCCACCCTCCCAACGCACTGTGCCCACGTCACCCGGCTGATCGGGCCAGAGGTGGCTCTGGGGATGAAAGGGGGTGAGGTCGGTGACCAGCAGGCTGGTGTCGCCGCTCTGGCAGCAGATGACGCTGGCCTGCTCCTGGTGGTGGCCCAGCACGAAGCTGGCTCGGGTATGTGACATGGATGGCTCCCGCAAATCGAAGAGGAAGAGAGCAGCCAGCATACGCCAAAGCGCAGGCCGGCTCATTAACCTCGGTTAACGAGCCGGTCTTGGGAGCGGGTGGTGGGCTAGATCATGGCGACCAGCAGGTAGGCGTTGAGCCCGATCACCAGGGCGACGATGAGGCGGCCGAGCGCCTGGGTCACCGGGTGGTTGCGATACTCCCCCATCAGGGCGCGATCGCCGGTCAATATCAGCAGCGGGATGAGCGCCAGCGCGATGCCGAAGCTCAGCACCACCTGACTCAGCACCAGGATTTCGGTGGTGTTGAGGCCCATGGCGATCACCACGAAGGCGGGAGCCATGGTGATGGCGCGGCGCAGCCAGAGCGGGATGGTGAAGCGCACGAAGCCCTGCATCACCACTTGCCCGGCCAGCGTGCCCACCACGGTGGAGCTGATGCCCGAGGCGACCAGCGAGAGGCCGAACAGGGTGGCGGCTGCCTGGCCCAGCAGCGGGGTGAGGGTCTGGTAGGCCGACTCCAGCTCGGCCACCTGCTGGTTGCCGGAGCTGTGGAAGGCGGCCGCCGCCATGGCCATCATGGCCAGGTTGACGAAGCCGGCGATGGTCATGGCGATGGCCACGTCGACCCGGGTGGTGTGCAGCCGCTGGGGGACCGAGCCCTGATCCTGGGTGTGCTGGGTCAGCGCCGAGTGCAGGTAGATGACGTGGGGCATTACGGTGGCACCGAGCACGCCGGCCGCCAGATAGACGGCGTCGCTGTTGGGCAGGCCGGGGAAGAGGGCCCCTTCCAGCAGGCTGGGCAGATGGGGGCGGGAGAACACCAGCTCGACGATGTAAGCCGCCGCCACGAACAGCAGCAGGCCGCCCACCACGAACTCCAGCGGTTTCTGGCCGCGGGACTGCAGCATCAGAATGCCCCAGGTGACCACGGCGGTGATGCCGGCCCCTTCCAGCAGGGTGACCCCGAGCAGCAGCTTGAAGCCGACCGCGGCCCCGATGAATTCGGCCAGATCGGTGGCCATGGCGATGATCTCCGCCTGTACCCAGTAGGCCCAGACCGCCGGCTTGGGCAGTCGGTCGCGAATGTGTTCCGCCAGGTTCTTGCCGGTGACGATGCCGAGCTTGGCCGAGAGAGTCTGCACCAGCATGGCCATCAGGTTGGCCCACACCACCACCCACAGCAGCTGGTAGCCGAAGGTGGAGCCGGCCTGAATGTTGGTGGCGAAGTTGCCCGGATCTATGTAGCCGATGGCGGCGATAAAGGCCGGCCCGAGCAGGGTCAGTTTGAATTTGCGGGCCGGGATGGCCGTGGTCAGCGCGGGTTGCATGGGTTCAGCCTCCATAAGTGCATGGAGATAGAATAAATCTAAATGATAATTATTATCAATTGAAGTTTTGTATTGTTCCCATAGATAAAAACATCGGCGGTGGCTGGTTGCAGTGAGGGATGGGATTTCGTACAATACGCCGCCCTAGAAAAGCAGCGTCTAAACACCATTATGTTCCTTGCCTCCGAGGTCTGGCTGCACCTGGGCGGAGGCTGAATTAATCCGTAAGGAGCTAAAATGCGTCATTACGAAATCGTCTTCATGGTTCATCCGGACCAGAGCGAGCAAGTACCTGGCATGATCGAGCGTTACACCGGCGCCATCACCACCTCCGGTGGTACCATTCATCGCCTGGAAGATTGGGGCCGTCGTCAGCTGGCTTACCCGATCGACAAACTGCACAAAGCCCACTACGTTCTGATGAACGTAGAAGCAGAGCAAGCCGTTATCGATGAGCTGGAAACCAACTTCCGCTTCAACGATGCCGTTATCCGCAACATGATCATGCGCACCAAGCACGCCGTGACTGAAGTTTCTCCGATGGCCAAGGCCAAGGAAGAGCGCTTCACCCGTCGTGACGACGAGCGCCGCGAAGAAGCTACTGAAGCTGCTTCCGAAGAGTAATTCTGGATCACTGACTAGAGGATAAAGGCCATGGCACGTTATTTCCGTCGTCGTAAGTTCTGCCGCTTCACCGCCGAGAACGTTACCGAGATCGACTACAAAGATATCGTTACTCTGAAAAACTACATCACTGAATCTGGCAAGATCGTACCGAGCCGTATCACCGGTACCTGCGCCAAGTATCAGCGTCAGCTGGCACGCGCCATCAAGCGTGCTCGTTACCTGGCTCTGCTGCCGTACACCGATCTGCACAACAAGTAAGAATCGGTCCGGCACTTAAGCCTAACTCAACGAAATTTATAGAGGAAAGGTAATGCAAGTTATCCTGCTCGACAAAATCGCCAAACTGGGCGGTCTGGGTGACCAAGTTTCCGTGAAAGCTGGTTACGCCCGTAACTTCCTGATCCCGCAAGGCAAAGCTGTTATGGCCACCAAGGCCAACATCGAAGCTTTCGGTGCTCGTCGCGCTGAGCTGGAAGCCAAACTGGCTGCCAACAAAGCTGCTGCTGAAGAGCGTGCTGCCAAGCTGGCCGAACTGGCTACCGTGGTTATCGCTTCCAAGTCTGGCGACGAAGGCAAGCTGTTCGGTTCCATCGGTACCCGTGACGTGGCTGAAGCCATCACTGCTGCCGGCGTAGCCGTTGCCAAGAGCGAAGTCCGCATGGGCAACGTTCTGCGTAACACCGGTGACTACGAAGTTGCTGTTCAGCTGCACGCTGACGTTAAAGCAACCGTACAGATCCAGGTTGTTGCCCTGTAATAGCGATTCGCTTTTGCAGAAAAACCCGCGCACTTGCGCGGGTTTTTTATTTTCAGGCCCGGGGGTAGAGTAAAGACCTGTTCCTCTGGAGGAGATCCCTATGGCCTGGGTCGAAGGTCGCGTCCTTGAACGCATCGAGTGGACGCCCACCCTGTTCTCCCTGCGTGTGGCGGCCGAGCTGGCCCCCTACAAGGCGGGGCAATTCACCAAACTGGCCCTCGAGCAGGGCGATCGCCGCATCCAGCGGGCCTATTCCTTCGTCAATCCGCCTTCGACTCCCTACCACGAGTTCTATTTCGTCGAGATCCCCGATGGAGAGCTGACTCCGACCCTGGGTTCCCTGCGGGCGGGCGACAGCCTGCTGGTGCAATCCTTGGCGACCGGTTTTCTCACCTTGGACGAGGTGCCGGCCGGGCGCGATCTCTGGCTGCTCTCCACCGGGACCGCCATCGGCCCCTTCCTCTCCATGTTGGCGGACGGGGAAGCCTTTGCCCGTTTCGAGAATCTGGTGCTGGTGCACGGGGTGCGCAAGGGGGAGGAGCTGAGCTATCGGGAGCTTATAGCGAGCTTTGTCGAGCGTCATGGCGAGCGTTTTCGCTACGTCCCCTTCGTCAGCCGTGAAAGCTGGCCCGAGGCGATGGAGGGGCGGATCCCGGCCGCCATCGCCGATGGTCGCCTGCAGGCGCGAGTGGGGCTGGAATTTGCTCCCGCGCTGAGCCAGGTGCTGATCTGCGGCAACCCGGCCATGGTGAAGGAGACCCAGCAGACCCTGTTGTCATTGGGGTTGGCCAAGAACCTGCGGCGGGCCCCCGGCAACATCAGTGCCGAGAATTACTGGTAGGAAAAACGAACAAGGGGCCATGGGCCCCTTGTTCATGCACGCCGGCGGTCAGATCAGTGCTTCTTGTTGCCGTGGCCCTTGTCCTTATCTTTGAACTTGTCATGTCCCTGCCCCGGGTTGTTGCCGCTGTGGATGCTGCGGTTGTAGTGATCCCGGTACTTGCCGTCGATCTTGTCGCAGTTGAGCTTGATGCGGCTGTCACCGATGCCGAGATCCAGGCAGTTGTGCTGCCACCAGTCGTACTCCTTGTCATCCCAGTCGACGTTCAGCTTGATGTTGTCGGTGGAGAGCCGGATGCCATCGCCATCCTTGGAGTGGGGCGGGGCGGCAAAGGCAACCCCGTTGGCCAGCAGCAGAGAGAGCAGCAGGGCGCCTTTGTTGAACATGGTTGAATGAGTCATGACGAAAGTTCTCCTTGGTTACTGGCCGGTGCCCTGGGTGGCGGGCATCTGGTTGCTGCCGGGGGGAGCATTGCGGTGCTCTTCATCGTCGAAGCTGACCCTGCTTTCCCGGCATGGCGTCTGGGTGCCATCGTTCATTCCCGGCTCGAAGCAGTTGGTCGATGACCAGCCAAATTGCTTGTCATCCCAGTCCCGGTTGAAGGTTAGTGCATCGACGGAAAATGCCGTACCACCTTCCTCCTCATACTGCGGTGCTGCCAGCGCGGCGCCGGCAACCAGAAGCAGGGGCAGTAACAAGCTAGTCGTTCGGTTCATTGTGGCCTCGGTGGTTGGTTGTTGCGGGTCAGTGTATGCCAGTCTTGCTGAATCCGGGCAGAATCAGGCTCAATCTTCCATGCTACGAGAGTCGGCAGTGAGTGTATCGACTTTTTGCGGCCGATTTGTCCGTTTTGGTCGCACTCTGGGCAACTGACCAAGGATCTGGTGCAATTATGGTGATTGTCCTTCTCTCGAGGAGTCTGCTGACTATAATCGGCAGCCAACTTTTCCTGCATATCGCGCCCGCTTTCTCATGACCACACAGCCTTCAGCCGTGCAGCGCTACCCCAAGGGGTGGTTCGCACTGACCACGGTGTACAGTTTTACCGGCTTGGCCATTCTGGCCTCCATCGTCTTCTCCCTGCTGCTGTTTCTCTCCATCGACGAGAATCCCTTGATGAAGTGTCTGTTCGGTGGCCTGGCCATCATCTTCGAACTGGGCAAGTTCTACGTCTGGTATGAATACGGAGAGTGCAAGGCGCGTCGCGATCTGGGCGGGGCCTTCTGGTCACTGCTGTTCTACAGCGTGCTGGCGGCCATCTCCATCGGCGGCAGCATAGGCGGCATCAACAGCGCCACCAACACCATTCTCAACCAGCAGGCGCGCCATGAGCGGGAGATCGCCCGCTTCGACGAACAGATCGCCAGCATAGAGCGGCAGATCCAGCTCAACGAGGAGGCGGCCCGCAAGTACATCGAGATGGCGCGTATCTCCAGCGGCGTCAGTGGCCTGCAGCAGGCCAACACCAAGCTCAGGCTGCGCCAGGACGAGCTGCGCCAGGAGCGCGACGCCAAGCCCGTCAACGAGCAGTCCTCCATGCTGGGGTTGATGAGCAGCCTGGCGGACGGGGTGGGCATGAGCATCAGCCAGGTGCAGTTTCTGCTGGTCTGCTTCCTCTCGGTGCTGCTCGACGTGTTCGGCGCCTTCTTCGTCAGCCTGATCGGCGAAGAGAACCGCTTTCGCCGCAGCTGGCTGTGGCAGCGGGATCGCGAGCGGGAACAGGTTGTGCTGCAGCAGGCGGAGGCCGCAGCCATGGCACAGCTGCTGCCCGGCCGGCCGGAGCCCGAGCCAGAGGTGGTGGAGCAGGTGCGCAGCGCGCTGGAGAGCGGCGATCTCAAGTGCAGCAAGCGCAGCGTCGCACAGGCGCTGTCGCTATCGCTGGAAGAGGTGGATCGGGTGTTCCAGCATCTGCTGGCCCAGGGCGTGCTGGGACAGGGCAGCAACCGCCACTACCATCTTCGTACCGAGCAGGGATGAATCCGGCTCAGTCGAACCAGGTCAAGCCCTCATAGGGCTGCTGCCTGAGGGATGCAAGCCTGCTGTCCAGGTTGCCGGCATGGATTTCCAGCTGATGTCCGTCAGGATCCTTTATGTAGAGTGAATCCCCTTCGCTGCTGTTCGTCTTCCACTCCACAACACCTGCCGCACCTGCCGCGCGCAGACGGGCGCAGAAGGTGGGAAACTGCTCAGGCGAGATTCCGAACGCGACGTGGCTGTAGTCTCTTGCCGGTTGGGGGGAATCACAGGAAAGACAGATCCACAGGTTGCCGAGGGTGAGATAGGCTCCGCGTGCCCATCTCACCCTGGGGCGACACCCCAGCAAGTCGACATAAAAGGCAAAGCTCCTGTCGAGATCACCGGTTGCCAGCGTGAGATGGTTCAGTCCATGCAGCATCTTCTCTTCTTCCCCTTGTCCATGAACCCTAGTGAGTGAGCACCATCATCAGGCTGAGGAAGGCGGCCAGTCCGCCACCGATGCCGATGATCCAGTAAAACCCCTTGGCCCCCTGCTTGAGCGGGATGCGGAAGTAGAGCAGAAACGCCCACCACCCCAGGGCCAGCAACAGAGGAATAAGAAACATTCGAGCCATGGTGTCCTCGCTGTTATTCTGTTGACCCTTGATCAATCAACAGGATGGATTGTGCAATGACGCAGCTACAGATTACCGCATTCGGCGCCCCCTCGGTACTCAGGCTCAACCCTTCCCAGGACAAGGTGCCTGCCGAGGGCGAAGTGCGGGTGCGCATCTGCTTTGCGGGGATTAACCCCATCGATGCCAAGACCCGGGCCGGCCTCGGCTGGGCGGCGGCGCAAAACAAGGAGAAGCTGCCCTGGACGCCGGGCTATGACGTGGCCGGCGTGGTCGAGAAGGTCGGCCCTGGTGTCGGCTCGCTGGCCGAGGGGGACAGGGTGTGCGGCATGGTGGGCTTTCCCCTCACCGCCGGCGGCTACGGCGAGTCCGTGGTGGCGCGCGAGGAGGAGCTGGTCAAGCTGGAGGAGCTCGCTCTGAGGCAGGGGGCGGCGCTGCCGCTGGCCGGCCTCACCGCCTGGCAGGGGCTGTTCGAACACGGCGCCCTCAAGGCGGGGCAACGGGTGTTGATCCTGGCCGGCGCCGGCGGCGTCGGCCATCTGGCGGTGCAGTTTGCCAGCGCCTATGGCGCCGAGGTGGTGGCGACGGCGAGCGGTGACAACCACAGCTTCCTGCACGCGTTGGGGGTCAGCAAGATGGTGGATTACCACCATGCAGACTGGGCCGCTCAGGTGGTGGCCGACGGTCCGGTCGATCTGGTGCTGGATCTGGTGGGTGGCGAGAGCGGCAAGGCGGCGCTGGCCTGCGTCAAGCCGGGTGGCCGGCTGGTGACGGTACCCACCATCACCGCGCAGCAGATCAAGGATGCCGCGGCCGGCAGCGCCATCGAGGTGCTCGGCATGCTGGTGCATCCTGACCGCCAGCAGCTGAGCCAGATGCTGATCCTGCTGCGCCAGGGGGAGGTGCAGATCACCATCTCCGGCGAATTCCCGCTGGCGGAAGGGGCCCTGGCCCATCAGGCCATCGAGCAGGGCCACGTGCGCGGCAAACTGCTGCTGCGCATGCCCGCCGCGGATGAGCTGGCCGGATGAATGGCATCACCGAACTGGGGCTCGGCTGGCTGTTTCTGAGCGCGTTCACCTCCGCCACCCTGCTGCCCGGCAGCTCGGAAGTGTTGCTGGGGGCCATGGCGACCAAGGGGGAGTGGAGCATGGCCAGCCTGCTGCTGTGGGCGACGCTGGGCAACACCCTCGGCTCCATGACCACCTGGTGGCTCGGCTGGCTCGCCACCTTCAAGAAAAAACCGGAAGATTTTCAAGGCCGTGGGGAACAAAAAGCCCTCGGTTGGCTCAAACAACATGGCCACTGGTGTCTGCTGCTGGCCTGGACGCCAGTGGTCGGCGATGGTCTCTGTCTGCTGGCCGGCTGGCTGCGTCTCTCCTTCTGGCGCTCTCTCATTCTCATCGGGCTCGGCAAATTGTTGCGTTATGCCCTGGTCTTTCTGCTGGCCAGGCAGATCTTCTAGCTTCACTCACGAGGTAACCGTGAACAAACTCATTCCATTAAGCATGCTTCTGGGCCTCTCTCTGCCCGTGCTGGCGGCACCCACCCTGGTGTCGGAACAGGTCAAGGAAGAGGGCAAGCTCGGCATTCCCTATCAGATGTACAAGCTGGACAATGGCCTGACCGTCATTCTGGCGCCCGACCGATCGGATCCCCTGGTGCACCTGGACGTCACCTATCACGTGGGCTCGGCCCGCGAGCAGGTGGGCAAGTCCGGGTTCGCCCACTTCTTCGAGCACATGATGTTCCAGGGCTCCAAGCACGTGGGGGATCAGGAGCACATGCGGATCATCAACGAGGCCGGTGGCGACATGAACGGTACCACCAACAAGGACCGCACCAACTACTACGAGACCGTGCCGGCCAACCAGCTGGAGAAGGTGCTCTGGCTGGAGGCCGACCGCATGGGCTTCTTGCTCGATGCGGTGAGCCAGAAGAAGTTCGAGATCCAGCGCGCCACCGTCAAGAACGAGCGGGCCCAGCGCATCGACAACCAGCCTTACGGCCTGGTGAGCGAGAAGGTGGGGGAGGCGCTCTACCCGCGTACCCATCCCTACTCCTGGCAGCCCATCGGCTATGTGGAGGATCTCGACCGGGTCGACGTCAACGATCTCAAGCAGTTCTTCCTGCGCTGGTACGGCCCCAACAACGCCACCCTGACCCTGGGCGGCGACTTCGACACCAAGCAGGCGCTGGCCTGGATTGAGAAGTACTTCGGCCCGATCCCGCGTGGACCCGAGGTGGCCGAGCCGACCCCCGAGCCGGTGACCCTGCCAGAGACCCGCTACGTGACGCTCGAGGACAAGGTGCACCTGCCGCTGCTCTACATCAGCTACCCGACCGTGTCCCTTGGCGATGCGCAGGAGCCGGCCCTCGACATGTTCGCCGACGTGCTGGGCGGCTCCGCCAGCTCCATGCTCTACCAGTCGCTGGTCAAGAGCGGCAAGGCGATCGATGCGGGGGCCTCCCACTACTGCGAGGAGCTGGCCTGCACCCTCACCGTCTACGCCTATCCCAACCCGGCGGTGGATGGCAGCCTGAAGACCCTCAAGAGCGAGGTGGACAAGGTGATCGGCGAGTTCGCCGGTCGCGGCCTCAAGCCGGAGGATCTGGAGAAGGCGATCAACAGCTATCGTGCCTCGGCCATCTGGGGCCTGGACAGCGTCTCCGGCAAGGTGAGCCAGCTCGCCATGGGCCAGGTGTTCGCCCAGGATCCCAACTATGTGTTCAAGAGCCTGGACGCCATCGGCAAGGTGACGCCGGAGCAGGTCAAGGCCGCCTACGACAAGTTCATCCTGAACAAGCCGGCGGTGGTGCTGAGCGTGGTGCCCAAAGGCAAGAACGACTGGCAGGCCGCCAAGCCCAACTTCACCCCGGCCAAGCGCGAGCTGCCGGATTACGCCAAGCATGACAAGGTGCTGGCCGAGCGGCCGGTGAAAGACGACTTCGATCGCAGCGTGCAGCCCAAGGCGGCCGATGCGGTGAGCGTCAAGGTGCCCGCCATCTGGCACGGCAAGCTCGACAAGGGGATCGAGATCATCGGCACCCAGAGCGATGAAATCCCTGCGGTTTCCATCATGGTTGCGCTGCCGGGTGGCATGCGGGCCGAAGGCAAGGGCGAGCTGGGGCTGGCCAGCCTCACCGCCAGCATGATGGGGCAGGGCTCGGTGCGTCTGACCGAGGCCCAGCTCAGCGACGAGCTGCAAAAGCTAGGCTCCAGCGTCAGCGTCTCCAGCGCCCAGTACAACAACCTGGTCACCATCAGCAGCCTGGCCGACAAGCTGCCACAGACCCTGGCGCTGGTGCGCGAGGTGTATGAGCGGCCCGGCATGCGCGAGGCCGACTTCGAGCGGGTCAAGGCGCAGATGCTGCAGGGGATGAAACAGAGCGAGCAGCAGCCGGAGTGGCTGGCGGGTCAGGCCTTCCGCGAGCTGATCTACGGCAAGCAGAACCGCCTCGGTCAGCCTGGTGACGGCGTGCTGGCCGACGTGGAGAAGCTGACTCTGGCGGACGTGAAGCGCTTCTACCAGAACTACTACAACCCGACCAACGCCAAGGTGGTGGTAGTGGGTGACGTGACCCAGTCCCAGGTGGAGGAGCAACTCGGCTTCTTGACCCAGTGGAAGGGGGCCGCGCCCTCTCTTGGCAGCCTCAAGCCCGAAGGCGAGCAGGCCAAGCCGGGCATCTATCTGGTGGACAAGCCGGGGGCGCCCCAGTCGGTGATCCGCATCGGCCGCCGCGCCATGCCGTTCGATACCACGGGTGACTACTTCACCGCCGGGCTGATGAACTTCAACCTGGGCGGCAACTTCAACAGCCGTATCAACCTCAACCTGCGGGAGGACAAGGGCTATACCTATGGGGCCAGCTCGGGCTTCTCCGCCAACCGGGAGGTAGGCACCTTCGCCACCGGCGCCAACGTGCGGGCCGATGCGACCGTGGATGCCATCCGCCAGTTCCTCAAGGAGATGGACAACTACCGCAAGAGCGGTCCGACTCCGGTCGAGCTCGCCTATATGCGCAGCGCCGTCTCCCAGCAGGATGCGCTCTCCTACGAGACGCTCGGCCAGAAGGCGGGCTTCCTGCTGCAGATGATCATGTATGACCTGAAGCCGGACTATGTGCAGGCCCAGAACAACCTGATCAAGACGGTGTCGGCCGAGACGCTCAAGGCCAGTGCGGCACGCTGGCTTGACCCGGCCGAGATGGTGATTGTGGTGGTGGGGGACAAGCAAAAGCTTGAAAAACCCCTGCAGGAGCTTCATCTTCCCATCTATCCGCTGCAGCTGCCCTGAGGGCGCTACATAAAAATAGTGCCGCCCCCCTGTGGGGCGGCCACACATGAGCCGTGAATATGACTACGACAAGCTTGTCACTCACCGAGTTGTTGACCGCCCTGGGTTCGCCGGAACGGCTGACCGCCCTCAAGGGGATCCGGCGCGGGATCGAACGTGAATGTCTGCGCATCACCCCACAGGGGACCCTGGCCCAGACCGATCACCCCAGAAGTCTGGGCTCGGCACTGACCCATGCCAACATCACCACCGACTACTCGGAGAGCCTGCTGGAGTTCATCACGCCGGCCACCGACTCCATCGACAGCCTGCTGGAACAGCTTGGCGACATCCACCGTCACACCATTCATCACCTGGGTGATGAGCGGATCTGGCCGCTCTCCATGCCCTGCTTCGTCGGCGACGAGGAGAACATCCGGCTGGCCCAGTACGGCAGCTCCAACATCGGCCGGATGAAGACCCTCTACCGGCAGGGGCTGAAGAACCGCTACGGCAGCCTGATGCAGGTGATCGCCGGGGTGCACTTCAACTTCTCCATGCCGGACAGCTTCTGGTGCGAGTGGCAGGAGCTGGTGTGCGAGGGGTGCTGCAGCCAGCGCTTCATCTCCGACAAGTACATGGGGCTTATCCGCAACGTCTACCGCTTCGGCTGGCTGGTGCCCTACCTGTTCGGCGCGTCGCCGGCCATCTGCGAATCCTTCCTCAAGGGGCGCAAGAGCAACCTGCCGTTCCAGAAGACCGGCAAGGGTACCCTCTACCTGCCCTACGCCACCGCGCTGCGGTTGTCGGATCTGGGTTACACCAACAGCGCCCAGGCGGGGCTCAAGATCAGCCACGACAACCTGCCGGCCTATGTGAGCAGCCTGCGCCGCGCCATCAACACCCATGATCCCGACTTCGCCAGGATCGGCGTCAAGGTGAACGGTGAGTACCGCCAGCTCAACGACAACGTGCTGCAACTGGAGAACGAGCTGTACGCGCCGATCCGCCCCAAGCGCACCCCGCGCAGCGGCGAGAAGCCGTCCGACGCGCTGGAGCAGCGTGGCATCGAATACATCGAGCTGCGCACCGTGGACGTCAACCCTTTCACCCCGTACGGCATCGAGGTGGATCAGATCCGCTTCTTCGACCTGTTCCTGGTCTGGTGCCTGCTGCGTCCGTCCCCTGTGCTGGATGACGAAGAGATCGCCCGCAATCGCCGCAACCAGACCAAGGTGGTGCTGGAGGGGCGCCGTCCCGGCCTCGAGCTGGAGGGCGAACAGGGCAACCCCATCGGCCTCAAGGAGTTCGGCCTCAAGCTGTTCGACGAGCTGGCCGAGGTCGCCGCGCTGCTGGATCGCTGCTGCGGCCGCAACCGCTACCGCGAGACGTTGGCGATGCACCGCGAGAAGCTGCTCAATCCCGAGCTCACCTACTCCGCCCGCCTGCTCAAGCAGCTGCTGGAGAGCGGCAAGGACAACGGCGCCTTCGCCGACGAGCTGGCGAGCCGCTACCGGGAAGAGATGCTGGCTGGCGAGCTGCAGTACTGGGACGAAGCCTACTTTGCCGGCGAGGCACGGGAGTCGCTGGCCAAGCAGCGGGAGCGGGAGCGCAGCGACAGCCTGTCATTTGACGACTTCCTGGCCGACTACTTCGGGACCAGCAAGACCCCGGCCTGATGACAGGCAACAAAAAAAGCCGCTCTTGAAGCGGCTTTTTTATTTCCGGAAATCCGAGTGGTAATCAGACGTGGTGGTAATCAGACGTGGTTGTACTCAGACATGGTTATACATGGCCTCGATCTCGCTCTGGTACTTGGACTCGATGATCTTGCGGCGCAGCTTCATGGTGGGGGTCAGCTCCCCCAGCTCCATGGAGAAGGCGCTCGGCAGCAGGGTGAACTTCTTCACCTGCTCGAACTTGGCCAGCTCTTTTTGCAGATCCTGGATGCGCGCCTCGAAGAACTCCACCACCTTGGAGTGGCGCAGCAGTTCGGTCTTGCAGTGGTACTGCAGGTTGATGGAGCGGGCGTACTCCTCCAGCGACTCGAAGCAGGGCACGATCAGCGCCGACACGAAGTGGCGGGCATCGGCGACGATGGCGATCTGCTCGATGAAGCGATCCTTGCCGATGGTGCCTTCCACCAGTTGCGGCGCCACGTACTTGCCGTTGGAGGTCTTCATCAGCTCCTTGAGGCGCTCGGTGAAGTAGATGTTGCCTTCGCCGTCGAGCTCGCCGGCATCGCCGGTGCGCAGGAAGCCATCCTCGGTCATCACCTCGGCAGTGGCCTCGGGCTTGTTGTAGTAGCCGCGCATCACGGTGGGGGAGCGCACCAGCAGCTCGTTGTTCTCACCCAGCTTCACCTCGATGCCGCTGAGCGCCGTGCCGATGGAGCCCAGCTTGAACTGGCTGTCTTCGTAGCAGCAGACGGTGGCAGTGGTCTCGGTCATGCCGTAACCGTACTTGAGGTTGAGCCCCATGGCCTGGAAGAAGAAGTTCACCTCGTCGGCGAGGCGGGCGCCGGCCACCGGCAAGAAGCGGGTACGGCCGCCGAAACGGGCGCGCAGCTTGCGAAACACCAGCCGCTCGGCGAGCCAGAGCTGGCCGTAGAGCAGGGGGGAGGCGCTCTTGCCCGCCTGGCGGGTAGCGACCATCTGCTTGCCGACCCGGGTGGCCCAGCCGAACAGGGCCTGGCGCAGGCGTGGGGCCTGGGCGACGCGAGCCTGGATCATGGCGTAGGCCTTCTCGTAGAGGCGCGGCACGGCGCACATCACGGTGGGCTGCATCTCGCCGATGACATCCATCACCTTCTGCGGATCGCGGATGTAGACGTTCTCGGCGCCGCAATAGAGCACGTAGTAGGTCCAGGCGCGCTCGAACACATGGCTGAGTGGCAGCATGCAGAGCGACACGTCCTGCTCGTTCAGATCAAGACGGCTGTTATGCATCTCGAAGCAGGCGGCGATGTTGGCGAAATCGAGCATGACCCCCTTGGGCTCACCCGTGGTGCCAGAGGTGTAGATCAGGGTCAGCAGATCGTCCATCCGGTACTGGCTCTCACGCTCGCGCAGCACCTGTTCGCTGGGCTGGTGATTGCCGGAAGAGAGGAACTCCTGGAAGTGGCTCGCCTGCGGGCATCCGCGCAGGTTGACGTTGCCATCGAGGGCGACGAGCTGGCGGATTTCGCCGCTTTCAATGAGTTGCAGCGCCTGGTCGAACTGGGGCTGTTCGCCGACGAACAGCACCTTGATGCCGGCATCTTTGACGATGTAGCGCAGCTGATCGAGGGTGCTGGTGGGGTAGATGGGCACGCTGACGCCGCG
The DNA here is from genome assembly GCF_002259925.1 of Aeromonas sp. A35_P. Classification (NCBI taxonomy): domain Bacteria; kingdom Pseudomonadati; phylum Pseudomonadota; class Gammaproteobacteria; order Aeromonadales; family Aeromonadaceae; genus Aeromonas; species Aeromonas sp. A35_P. Next base: position 18,236 of record NZ_NEVB01000200.1, read on the forward strand.
AGCGGCCAGGATGCCGAGATCGGCCTGGGTCCATTCAGGCATGTTGCGGGCATAGATGCCGACCATCTCGGTAGGCTGGTGGCCGGCGCGGATCAGCGCCTGGGCGCAGTAATCCATGGCCTGTCCCAGGGTACGCCAGCCGATGGCACGCCACTGGCCATCCTGTTGTACGCGCAGGGCGGCCTTGTTGCCAAGCCGGGCAATACGTTCCCGCATCAGTCGAACCAGGTGGTGTTTCGGCATCAGTCAGACATCCTCAAGTAACAGTTGTACGCCCTAAGGGGCACTGAAAAATCGCGCTGGAGTTTAAACTCTAAAATTACAGCTTACAAGTGTTCGCCATTTGTCCTGGATCACAAAGTCGTCAATCAGGAGAGCTTGAGGCATGATGGTGGCAGACATATGGAGCCATTCAGGGAGGGAGCATAATGAGTGTCGGTATCAAGGGGGTGGTGACCGGGGTATTTCTGTTATTGGCGGGGGCTGGTGCGCTCTGGTTTACGCTGGGAGGCACAGGTGGCGAGGAGGACAACCCCTGGCTGAGCGGCGCCGAAGGCTACGCCCAGGCACAGCAGCTTGCCCTGCAAAAGGGTTATCCGCTGCTCTATGTGATCGAACGCGCCAAATGTCGGCGTTGCAAGCTGCTGGATACCACCCTGTGGCAGACAGAGGAGATGGCGCCTGTGCTGGCCCGGCTGGTGAAGGTGCGCCTCAACCCGAATGCCGGGGATGGCAGCGAGCAGATCCTGCGCCGCTTCCCGCAGGTGGCAACCCCGCCCGGCATCTATGTGCAGCAGCCGGGCGAGCAGCTCAAGCCCATCAAGATAGTGGTGGATATCCAGCAGATCTGGATGCCCGGGGTGACCTGGCAGCGCGGCTTCTTCATGCCGCTCTCCGCCGCCGGCTTCGAGGCGGTGCTGCACACCACCCAAAGCCTGCAGGATCCGGCCCTCGACAATGCGCCGCTGCTCTAGTGTCGCCGCTGTAGCGCGGCGGCTTAGCCGAAGTCGAACAGGCGGGACATCAATACGGCATCTTCCCGATCCTGACCGGTGCCGTAGTAGTTGGCGCGCCGGCAGTACTCGGCAAACCCCTCGCTCTCGTAGAGGCTGATGGCGGTGCTGTTGCCGGCCCGCACCTCGAGGAACCAGGCCTCGGCCTTGTTGGCCTTGCTGCGGCTCAGGTACTCCCTGAGCAGCGCCCGCCCCAGCCCCTTGCCCTGAAAGTCGGGGTGCACGCAGATGTTCATCAGCGAGCTGTCGCCCGCCACCAGATCCGAGATGTAGAAGCCGGCCGGCTGGCCGTCGACCAGCAGCAGGCCGTTGAGATAGCGCGGCCCGAAGCAGGAGAGCAGGTTGGCCTGGCTCCAGGGCTCCTTGTGGGCAGCCTGTTCTATGGGGTAGATGAGCTCGAAGTCGGTCTCGAGCAGGGGACGAAATTGCACCATGGTGGCTCCGGGTCGGGGCGGCTGAACGAAGAGAGAAGCGGGGCGCACGGCTGGTCAGCCGAGGCGCCCCTTGAGCTGCTGCCACAGGGCCCGTTTCTGGGCCGGGCTGGGGGTGAGCGGGCAGATCAGGGCCTCTGGCCAGGCTGGATCGGCCGCCTCCAGCCAGAGCAAGGGCGGGGTGTGACCGGCAGGCAGACTGCTCAGCAGGCTGACCTCGTCGCTGCCGATGCCGAGCAACTGGCACAGATCCGCCAGCAGAACGGGGGCGGGCAGCCGGCTCGCCAGGATCCAGAGCTTGCCGCTCGGCGGCTCGCTCGGCACGGCTGGGGCGGGGGCCGCCTCCTGCAGATTTGCCTGGGACTCATTGGCCGGCGAGGGCGCAGCCTGATGGCCCGCCAGCAGGGCCGGCCGGCGCAGTTGCCAGCTAGGGATGCCCATCCGGGCCAGCAGGTGTTGCCGCAGGCGACCGGATGCCTGGTCGGGTTGCTCGGGGACGGGCTCCCGAGCCGTGGTCAGCTGCACTGGATCTTGCATGGGCGATGACTCAGTCTTGATCTGCATTGATGAAAAAAGCTCTGCGCAGGGTACACTCGAACGCGTTTTGCTGCATCTTTTGCGGTATGTTTTAGCCAGGAGAGGCGCTCCGGCGCCCGGCAACCGACCGGTGCGAGCCAGAGGCGGCCTCCCGACAATACAACAAGCAGGACAGGGAACCTTCGATCGCGTCGCGGGTGTGCCGGTTCAGACAACCCCAGTATCGGAAGTGCGCCTATGCCACCTTTAGCATCACAGAATCTTCGTCTCGCCCCCATTCACGAACGGCTGCCACGCCTGCTGTCGGCTCTCGGCGAGGGGCTTTACGAGCGCCAGGATGCCTTGCGGCTCGGCCTGCTGGCGGCCCTGTCCGGCGAGAGCGTGTTTCTGCTGGGCCCGCCCGGCATCGCCAAGAGCCTGATTGCGCGGCGCCTCAAGCTGGCCTTTCATGAGGCGCGCCACTTCGAGTACCTGATGACCCGCTTCAGCACGCCGGAGGAGGTGTTCGGCCCCCTCTCCATCCAGGCTCTGAAGGAGGATGGCAAGTACCTGCGGCTCACCGCCGGCTACCTGCCGGAGGCCGAGGTGGTGTTCCTCGACGAGATCTGGAAGGCGGGCCCCGCCATCCTCAACACCCTGCTCACCGCCATCAACGAGCGGCAGTTTCGCAACGGCGACAGCCAGCACCCCATCCCGATGCGGCTGCTGGTGACCGCCTCCAACGAACTGCCGGCCCCCGACAGCGGGCTGGAGGCGCTTTACGACCGCATGCTGGTGCGGATCTGGATGGACCGGGTGCAGGAGAAGGCCAACTTCCAGGCCATGCTGGCCAGCGACGGCCAGTCCCACCAGAATCTGCCGCCCTCGGTGCAGATCCACGGTGAGGAGTATCTGGCGTGGCAGGAGCAGATCGACCGGGTCCGGCTGCCGGACGACTGCTTCGAGCTCATCTATCAGCTGCGTCAGCAGCTCGACAGCCAGCTGGCCCACAGCTGCTACGTGTCGGATCGGCGCTGGAAGAAGGCAGTGCGGCTGATCAAGGCGAGCGCGTTTTTCAACGGCCGCGACGAGGTGGCCCCGCTCGATCTGCTGTTGTTCAAGGATTGCCTCTGGCATGACGAGGCCTCGCGTACAGCCCTGCTGGAGATGATGACCGAATTCTCCCGCCTCTACGGCTATCAGCAGCTGACCATGACCCGTCAGCTGATGGGGCTGCGGGACAAGTTCAAGCAGCTCAAACAGAGCGTGGCCCAGCGCCTGTGCTGCAAGGCCAGAAAGCGCCAGCAGTGGTTCGGGCGCCGCGCCCGCGGCATCCAGATCCCGCTGGCCAACGCCCGTCCGTTCGGCAAGCAGGTGCACTTCCACTTGCTCACCCCGGCGGCGCTGGATGGCGACGACCCGGAGCGGCTGGTGGAGACGCTGGTGTTCGACCGCACCCTGCTCTCCCACTGGCACCCCACCGGGGAGTCGCTGGTGGGCTGGCCGCTTGGCAACCCCAAGGAGGGTCACTACGAGCTGGTGCTGGACGACGAGCTGCGCCTGCACGTGCTGGATCTGCAGCGCCAGCAGATCCCGCTGGTGCTGGTGGAGCGCACCCCCATCCCCGAGGTGGTGATCACCCCCTGGCAGGCGGCCCTGACCGAGCTGCTGGCTGAAGCCGGCGTGCTGGCGCAGGAGCTCAAGCGCCAGCGCAACCTGTTCGAGCGCCATCAGCAGCACCTCTTCATCGGTCGTCACTGGCTGCAGCAGGTGGAGGACAGCTTCTTCGTGCTGAACCGGGATCTGGATCAGCTGCGCACCGACATCAGCCAGTTGCACGACCGGCTGCCGCAACTGGACGCCTGAACCATGGCGAGCGCGAAGGGGGCGGCCATGAGCCAGACCATCGGAGGCCGCCATGCTTGAGATCGGCATGATGGATTTGGGGCTGCTGATGGGCGAGGGGGAGCTGGCGGGCGAGATGGCGCTCTTGCTGGCCTCCACCCCCAAGATCTCCGAGTTCATCAAACGCTCCCCGCTGCAGGGCAAATTGCTGCAAAAGCGCATCCGCCGCTGGAGCGATCAGCTGGGGGAGGAGATGCGCCACAAGCCGGTGCCGGTGGCGCTGGAGCAGGAGTATCGTCTCTATCAGGCCCACAAGGGGTTGCCGCTGGCCGAGTTGATGGGACGCCTGCCGGCGCTGCTGGACGGGCTTGAGCAGTACAGCCCCTTTGCCGGCGAGGCGCGCAGCCTGGTGCGCCAGCTGATGGCCCACCCCACCGACAGCCAGCGTCAGCTGCTGATCGAGAAGTGGCGCACCAGCCTGGTGGGCAGCCTGCTGCAGCTGCAGCAGCAGATCGCCGAGGCGGAGCGGGAGAAGCAGCGCCAGGAGATAGAAGATCAGCTGCTGGCGAGCCGCACCCTGGCCGATGCGCTCGATCCCAACCAGATCTCCGCCGGCGGGCTCTGGGATCTGGCGCAGGGGAGCTGGCACAAGCGCAGCCTGGTGCTGGTCAAGCAGTACGCTCGCATGCTGCAGCGCGAGCCGCTGCTGGCGGAGATCGCCAACCTGCTGGGACGCAGCGAGCAGGACAACCGGGCCAACGACTCGCCAGTGCCGCCGGTGCAGGTGCACGAGCTGGAGGAGGTGCAGACCGACGACGTGCCGGACGATCTGGTGGGCATCCACCCCGCCAGCGATCTGATGCGCCTCTTGCCGAGCGAAGCGGTGATGCTGGCGCTGCCGGAGCTGGAGCTGGAGTTCTACCGCCGCTATCTGGAGCGGCGCCTGCTCAGCTACCAGTCGCGCGGCACCCTGCCGCGCCAGCGCATCATGCTGCGCACCCCTGAGCTTGGCGGGCGGCAGTTGCAGCAGCGGGGGCCCTTCATCGTCTGCATCGACACCTCGGGCTCCATGGGGGGATACCCGGAGGAGTGCGCCAAGGCACTGTTTCTGGCGCTGCTCAAGGTGGCGATGGATGAGAAGCGGGGCTGCTACCTGATGCTCTTCTCCACCGAGGTGGCGACTCTGGAGATCACCGCCGACACCGGGCTCGACAAGGCGGAGCGCTTCCTCTCCATGAGTTTTCACGGCGGCACCGATCTGGTGCCCTGCCTCGAGAAGGCCCTGATCAAGCTGGATGACCCCGCCTTTGCCAAAGCGGACGTGCTGGTGGTCTCCGACTTTATCGCCCAGAGCCTGCCCCACAGCCTGCTGGATCGGATGAACCGCCAGCGCAAGCAGCAGACCCGCTTCCACGCGGTGGCCATGTCCCGCCACGCCAAACCGGCGCTGCTGCGGGTGTTCGACAACAGCTGGCTACTCGACTGCGGCCTGCGCGGTCGCCTGTTGCGCCGCTGGCAGCGCAGCTGACACCCGCCGTGCCGGCAGACTGGCCAGCACCACCCCGACACACAAGAGGCCAAGCGCCAGCCACACCGGCGGCGTGACGCTCTCCCCCAGCAGCCACCAGGCCAGCATGGCCGCCATCACGGGCGTGAGCGAGCCCAGCGCCGAGCTGACCTCGGCGCCCAGGGTGCGGATGGCGTGGGCGTAACAGAGTGCCGCCAGCAAGCCGGCGCCTATCCCTTGCAGCAGACCCTGCCAGAGCCAGATGCTGACATGGCTCACGGCGGGCAAGGGGCTCCACAGGAGTGTCGGCAGCAGCAACAGGGCCGACGGCACCGCCACCAGCGCGGCCGCATCCAGCGCCGCCAGTCCGCTGCGTCTGACCGCCAGGGTAAACAGGGCCCACAGCAGGGCCGCCCCCAGAAAGCAGAGCTGCCCCTGCCATAATCCCGGTTCTCCGCCCAGCAACAGGATGGCGGTGGTCAGGGCGATGAGCGCGAGCCCCCAGCGCCGCTGCAGGGGGCAGGGGGCGCGCCAGAGCAGCAGGCCGAGCAGGCTGACCATGAGGGGCACAGTGCCCGGGATCAGGGCGCTGCCCTGGGCCACCGGGGCCAGCTGCATGCCGGTGGCGCCGAGCCAGAAGAAGGGCAGGCCGGCTCCCGCCAGCATGGCCAGCTGCCAGCGCAGGGGCGTGCGGCGCAGACGGATGCGGTGACGCCAGTAATAGGGGATCAGCAGCAGGGCCGGGATACCAAAGCGCAGCAGCGCCAGCGCCTGTGGCGGGAGTTTCTCCTCGGCGCCCAGACGCAGGGAGAGAAAGAAACCGGACCAGAGCAGCACGGTGGCGAGGGCGGCGGCCCAGCCGCAGCAACGGGGTGATGGTGTGAATGACATCGGGCTCCCTCCATGGCGTGTCCCGGCTCATTATCACGCCAGGGGGGAGGGTGTTGCAGGGCAAACTGTTTGAGATATTTGGGGGTAATTGCTAGTTTCAGCCAATCAAAAAGGGATTTTTACCGGATATCACCAATATGCTCGACAGGATTGATTTACATCTGCTGCGCTTGCTGCAACAGGATGGGCGCCTCACCACAGTGGAGCTGGCGGAGCAGGTCGGCTTGTCTGCTTCCCCCTGTGCCCGGCGCCTGAAGCGGCTGGAGGGGGAGGGCCATATACGGGGGTATCGCGCCGTGCTGGCGCGGGAGAAGCTCGGGCTGGGCATCACCATCTTCGTCAACGTGCGGCTCAGTCAGCACAGGGAGCCGCTGGTGGAGGCCTTCGAGCAGGCGGTGGCGGCCATGGCGGAGGTGATCAGCTGTCACACTGTCTCCGGCAACTACGACTACCTGCTGGAGGTGGTGGTGCCCGACCTGCCCGCCTACGAGCAGTGGATCCGGCGGTTGCAGTCCCAGGACATGGTCAACGACATCAGCAGCCACTTCGCCATTCGGGCGGTCAAGGTGATGGGGCCACTGCCCATCTGACCCTGTTCAGGGGCGGGGCTGGTGGCCGAGCCCGCGCTCGTTGACCTGCTCCTGATCCAGCAGCGGCTGGCCGCTCGGCTGGGAGACATAAAAGCCCCGCTTGCCGCTGCGTTTGACCCGGTACATGGCCTGGTCGGCCCGGGCCAGCGCCGTACTGAAATCATCCTGCGGCCGGATCGCCGCCACCCCCATGCTCAATCCCACCGAGGCGTCACCGTTGGGCAGCTCGAACGGGGTGGAGATGGCGTCGATGCACTGGCGGGCCAGGTGGCTGGTGCGGGGATCGTCGCAGGCCCAGGGCAGCAGCAGCACGAATTCGTCGCCGCCGAGGCGGCCTATCCTCACCCCCTCCTCGCAGCAGTCGCGCAGCCGACGGGTGAGGGCGATCAGCAGCTCGTCGCCGGCACGGTGGCCCAGGTTGTCGTTGACCTGCTTGAAGTCATCGAGATCGATGAAACAGATCGCCTGGTACTCCTGCGGGAACTGGCGTTGCAGTGCGGTGCGGTTGAGCAGGCCGGTGAGGGGATCCCGGTGGGCGAGCCGGGCCAGCTGCTGCTCGTACTCCTTCTCGTGGGTGATGTCGATGTGGGTACCCATCACCCGGATGGGGTTGCCCTGTGCGTCCCGCTCCACCACCCGGCCCCGGTCCAGCACCCAGGTGATCTTGCCATCCTTGGCGATCATCCGGTGCATCACCTGATAAAACGGGCTCTTGCCGCTCAGGTGATCGAAGAAGGCCTGCAGCACCCGCTCCCTGTCCTCCGGATGCAGATGCTCGCGCCAGACGTCGAAGTGGGCCGACAGCTCCTTGGGCTGGTAGCCGAGCATGGAACCCCAGCGCCGGTTGAAGATGATGAGCTTGCCGGTGGGGACATGGTTCTGCCAGATGCACAGGCCGGTGCCGTCCATGGCGGCTTCCAGCTTCTCCCGCGCATCGTCGGCGACCCGCCTGAGCCGTTCGTTCTCCTGCAGCAGCTTGTCGTAGGCCGCCTGCAGCTCCTGATGTGTCATCAACCCGCGCTTCCCTGTGTTGGATGGCGCTTATAGTCGATGCTGATTTTCCATCTGTAAAGGGGTTCGAGGGGGCTGTGTGAAGGCTCGCCGGATCTTGCCCATACCTTCTCTTTCTCTCTGGTGGCTGTGTGCGTGAACAAGGCAGGATATGATTGCCATAGTGAACACACCTGCCTAGCCGTACCACCAGAGGGGAAACCGCACCGGCATGAAACGCATCATGACCCTGATCCTGCTGACGGGATTGTGCACGCCCCTCGCCTGGGCGGCCCGGGCACCGCTGACCGAGCCCCAGCTCTCCCGCGAGTTGCAGCTGCTGGAGGAGGGCTTCCAGCCTGACCGCATGTTCCGCCTGCGCATCGCCGCGCTGGTGGCGAGCAAGGATGCCTATCCTCCCGACGTGCAGGGGCGCATCGTGCGGCTGCAGTGCTGGGCCATGCCTGCCGAGTGGGACAACGAGTACCGCGCCGTGGTGGCCTTCGCCGACAAGGAGCTGGCCAGCGCCCGGGCCCGCAAGGACAGGATCACCGAGACCGGCCTGCTCACCTGTCGCGCCTTTCACCAGCAGCTGCTTGGCAACATGGAGCATGCCAAGGCTGACTACCAGCGAGCGCTGGTACTGGCCCGCTGGCTCGGCGATCGGGTGCAGGAGGCAGATATCCTCAGCTTTCGCGGCGATATGCTGGCCTATCAGGGGGAGCTGGCGGAGGGGCTGATGGAGCTTATCGAGGCACACAATGGCTTCGAGTCGCTCGGGCAGGAGGCCAAGGCGCGGGAGGTGCTGGCCCAGATCGCCAACGCCTACCGGCGAATGGGGCTCTACGAGCGGGCCGAAGGCTACTTCAAGGAGCTGGAGCACACCTACGATACCCTGGGGGATCAGGAGCGACTGGTGGACATCCGCTCTCAGCAGGGGCTGCTCTATGCCGAGACGGGGGAGTACGAGCGGGCCCTGCCGCTGATGGAGATGGCCGAACAGTTCTATCGCTCTCAGCAAAAAGCGGGGCTGCTGGCCTGGGTCCAGGTCGAGATAGCCACCATACTGCTCAACCAGAACAAGGTGGCCGAAGCGATGGATGAGCTGCATCAGGCGGACGCGCAGCTGCGCAGCGGCGAGAGCTCCGACAGCGTCACCCTGGGCCACTGGCAGCTGGTGATGGGCATGGCGGAGGCGGCGCAGGGCAATCCGACCAAGGCGCTCTACTACCTGGCCCGCGCCGAGCCCATCTTCGTCAAGGAGAAAAACCAGCGCTTCCTGGCGCGGGTCTACGAGGAGCGGGCACGGATCCTGGAGCAGCAGGGGCAGATCAGCGCCGCGCTCACCAACCTCAAGCTGTTTGTCGAGACCAAGCACTCGCTGGAGCGGGTACTCAGGGAGCAGCGTTCGTTGCAGATGCGTTTCGAGTTCGATCTGGCTCGCAAGGAGCTGGAGAACCAGGCCCTCAAGACCAAGCAGCTGCTGCAGGAGGCCAAGCTCAAGCAGTTGCAGGAGCGGCGTCACTGGCAGTACGTGGTGGTGATCCTGCTGTTGTTGGTGATGGGCATGCTGGCGCTGCACCAGTTCAACCGCTCCCGCAAGATGAGCCGGCTCGCCATGACCGACGATCTGACCGGGCTGCACAACCGCCGCCAGATCCAGGCCAGGGGCCAGGCCTTGTTCAAGCAGGCGCGGGAGCAGGGCAAGCCCTTCTCGGTGCTGCTGCTGGACATTGATCACTTCAAGCAGGTCAACGACACCCTGGGCCACCACATGGGGGACAAGGTGCTGACTGCGGTCGCCAGCTGCATCGCCGCCCAGCTGCGCTCCCTCGATCGGGTAGGACGCAACGGCGGTGAGGAGTTTCTGGTGCTGCTGCCCGATACCAGTCTCGACGAGGCGGTCGAGGTGGCGGAGCGGATCCGTCATCGCATCGCCCAACTGCGCATCGAGGGGATGCCGGAGGGGCGTTTTGTCAACGTCAGCATCGGCTGCGCTCAGCAAGGCCCTCTCGACGAGAGCCTTGGGGGGCTGGTGCAGCGGGCCGACGAGGCCATGTACCGGGCCAAGCAGGCGGGCCGCAACCGGGTGATGCGGGCCGCATAGTGGGTATCACCCTGCAAAGCCGGGCTGGGTATTTTTCACTCGCGCGGGTATAATGTCGCGCAATTTTGCTTTGGCTCAGGCGAGAAGACCCATGTAACGCAACCCTCTTCCTCTCTCCACCGGCGGATCTGATGCCCGCCCGAGTGGCCCGTTGCGTATCCATGCCGGACCGTGAGTCAATGCGGCATCCCGGAATTATCCCACGGTGGCTTAAGGCCGCCGCCCAATAGAAGAACGTTGAATTATGTCAGCTGAATTTCTGAGTGAAGTCTCCAAGAGACGCACTTTTGCGATCATCTCGCACCCTGATGCCGCCCAGCCTTTCAACGCTTAAAAGCACCTTTCATTGCACACCATAATCACATCTCTACATACTGAATTTAAAGGCTTTTTGTCTTTTTCTCGTTTCTTTGCTTTTCAATGATGTTCAAACGTAACCTCGGAAAGTGTGTACAAACTTGAGTACAAATTCCGTTTTAGAGGCCTTTGGCGAAAATTCTATGACACAAATCTGGCTGTAGGCCTTGTGGTTACTGGGTTTGATGAAGAAAGTACCTCTTGCTTTTGGTACTTTGGTTTCGACATTACAAAAGCGGAATAAATGCGATCATCTCTAGTATTTGTTTGTAAGCTTTTGAATTTAAAGGTGTCATCATTGTTGTTTTTGATGTGTCATTGTTACGAGTGTACAAACAGTGTGTACAAATTTTTCTCGTAGGGCATGTTGCTTGCAGTTCATGACACAAACCGCTTTGTAGCCCATGTTATTCATAGGTTTGAGCCAATAAGTACCTCTGCGGATGGGGCTTGATATTTTATCGCTTGGGTTAATAGCTAGGCTGGTTTAACAAATGGAAATTATACGGCGTTATGCGCCGTAAATAGAAAAAATGGTAAACTTCCCTTTGTTGTGTTAGTTTATTAAAACTAGGTTTTACGGCGATTTACGCCGCAAAATCATAAAGAGATAAACTTGAAGAAGGGTTTGGTGTTTAGAAATGGTTAGTCATTCCCAACGTGAAACGGTGAAAGAGTCATATAAGCAATCTCTTAAAACTCTTTTAC
>NZ_NEVB01000201.1:0-28899 GCF_002259925.1 Aeromonas sp. A35_P
TCGGAGGGTAAGGCTTAAAAATTAGTTGAATAAATATGCTCAAAAAGAATACAAAAAGCCGGGCTTGGCCCGGCTTGTTGAGAAGGTGTCAGCTGACGCGGCTACCCGGTGTCGGATATGCCTTTCGCAAGGATTCTGGCGCCAGCACTTCCAGGTTCCCGCTCATGTTGTTGAGCCAGGTACGGAACTCCGGAGTGTCCTGCACCTCGGTTTCCACTACCACGCTGCGCTTGTCGTAACGGGTCATGCGCGGGTTGTGGCCGGGGATCTGGCCGTCGACCAGGGTTGGGCAGTTGGCATCGATGCGGCCGACGAAGCGGATCGGCCCGCTGACATCCTGGTACCCCTGATCGCGGATCAGTTTCTGGATATTGAAATCCTTCGGCTGGGTCGCGCTGAAGTTGGTCAGCTCCACGTTCTTGATGTGGTCGAACGGGATGCCGTAGACCTTGGGATCCAGCTCGGACAGGGTGCAGAGCAGGGTCGGCCCCTCCGCCTGGTTCAGAATGCCGAGCGGATTGATGCGGTCATAGCAGAGCCACACGGTGCGCTCCTTGATGACACGCTGGATCTCGGCGCTGAACTTGCGGCCACGCCACAGAGCATCGCGGATCAGGGTGCTGCGGCGGATCTCCGGGTTGCCGGCAAACGGGCGCGGTGACTGGTGCACGCTCTCGAGCCAGCGTTCCGCCAGTTCGCTCTGGCTGTCACGGATCACCTGGCTGGCCTTGTCGACCAGCGGGTTCAATTCGGTCAGGACACTGGCGGGCAGCAGCTGGCTGGCCTGGTCGCTCCAGGTTTTCAGCGCCACTGCCAGTGACAGCGGCATGATGTTGGCAAAATCGTTGAGGCCATGGCGCTCGAAGCACCAGCCGTGTGGTTTGCTGCGTTCATCCGAGGTGAGATCGAACAACCCCATGCCGGACATCTCTTCCAGGTCCCGTTGCACGGTACGCAGACTGACATGAATGCCTTCTTCTTCCAGTTTTACCTGGAGTTGGCTGGCGGTCAGCTTGTAAGGGCGGTGCGGGATGCAACGCGCCAAGGTCAGTTGTCGTAACAGCTTCTTACTCATGGTGCATGCCTTCACTGGTTTAGCGTTGAGTGTATCCTAGCCATGCCTTGCGACAGTCTATGTCGCAAGTTTTGCTGCGACAACTGTCGCCATTTTCATACAAACCAAGCTAACTACATGATCATAAAAGAGAACGCTCTCTTTTCTGGCAGCAATTGAGGCTAAAAAATGATGAAAATTCGCCAAATGAAAGTGCTGTCTTACGGATTTGATGCAGAAGAAAAAACAGAAATGATGGGTGAGCGCAGAATATGATGTGGAGGAGAGGACTCTCCTCCACCGGGCGGGGATTTTTGCTGTCGGATCAGGCCAGCCAGGACCAGGCCGACTTGGTGATGGCTGCGCCCACCATGTAGCCAAATACCGCCAGGGCAGCGAGGCCGGCCACCAGCTTTTGACTGCGCGCAGGGCGCTTGAGCGCCATGACGCCAAGGCCGATGTAAACCACCAGCGCGATCAGCTTGGCCATCAGCCAGGGCTGTTGACCCGGGCTCATCTGCAGGGTCACCGCCAGCAACACCCCGAACAGCAACAGTAAGGGATCGTTGATGTGGGGCAGGATCTTCAGCCACTTCTGCTGCAGGCGGGCACTGCCCCCCAAGGCCAGCAGCCAGCGATAGAGGAACAGCAGCACGCTGACCAGCGCCAGCGTCATGTGCAGGTGTTTGAGCAGGGGGTAATAGGCAATCATATTGCTTCCTTGTCGTTGTCGGGCAGACCGCTGTTCCAGTTGTGGGCGTGAATGCGCTCCTGTCCTTCCTGATCGTCTTGCAGCAGATCGGAGAGGATGTCCCGGTATTGCAGGCTCTTGTTGATATAGGTGTGTTCGTCGTCCAGGTAGTTGACCTGCTCCCGCAGCAGCCAGTTGTCGTGCTGCTTGAAGGTCTGCCCGGCCCGCCAGGCCTGGTTGGCCCGAAAGCCGAGCTGGGTCAGGGCTTCCACCCCCAGATCCACGGCGGAACCCAGGGTTTCCCGATACACGCTGCCCACGCCCTGGCGCAGGATCTCGTGAGCGTGGGGACGATCCTGGGCTCGCGCCAGTATCTTAAGGTGCGGGAAGTGTTTCTTCACCATTTCAATCACTTCGAGTGACGTTGCAGGGTCGTTGATGGAGAGCACCAGCAATTTGGCCTTGTGGGCACCGGCGGCGTGCAGCAGGTCGAGCCGGCTGGCATCCCCGTAGAACACCTGATAGCCATACTTGCGTAGCATCTCGATCTGGCTGGCATCCTGCTCGAGGATGGTGGTACCTATGCCATGGCCGTGCAGCAAGCGTCCCACTATCTGGCCGAAGCGGCCGAAGCCGGCGATGATCACCGGGTGCTCCACCAGCTCCGGCTGCTCGTGCTGCGGGACCTCGCTCTGGTTGCGATAGTCGAACCAGGGCTGGATCACCCTATCGTTGAGGATCAGCAGCAGCGGCGTCAGCGCCATGGAGAGCGCCACCACCAGGGTCAGCAGGGCGATGGTATCTCCCGGCATCACCCTGTTCTGGGCGGCGAACGAGAACAGCACGAAGGCAAACTCTCCCCCCTGGGCCAGCGCCAGCCCAAAGGTCCAGCGCTGGCTCGGCGAGATGCGGATGATGAAGCCGAGCGCCATCAACACCAGCCACTTGAGCAGCATCAGGCCGACCACCAGGGCCGGGATCAGCAGCGGATGTTCGGCAAACAGCCCGAAGTTGATGCCGGCGCCCACCGACATGAAGAAGAGGCCGAGCAGCAGCCCCTTGAACGGCTCTATGTCCGCCTCCAGTTCGTGGCGGTATTCGCTGTCCGCCAGCACCACCCCGGCGAGGAAGGAGCCGAGAGCGGGGGAGAGGCCGACCGATTCCATCAGCACGGCGATGGCGATCACCAGCAGCAGGGCGGCGGCGACGAAGATCTCCCGCATGTGGGACTGGGCGATGGCGCGAAACACCGGGCGCATCAGGTAATGACCACCCAGCACTATGCCGGAGATGGCGGCCACCACCAGCAGGCCGTGCTGCCAGCCGGCCAGCTCAGAGCTGCCGCTGCTGGCCACCGGCGCAATGGCCAGCAGTGGCAGGATCGCCAGGATGGGGATGACGGCGATGTCCTGGAACAGCAGCACCGCGAAGGCGGAGCGGCCGCTCTCGCTCTGCATCAGTTTGCGCTCCTGCAGGCTCTGCAGCACGATGGCGGTGGAGGAGAGCGCCAGGATGAGGCCGATGGCCAACCCCTGTTGCCAAGGCAGGCCGATGAGGTGGGCCACGCCGGTCAGGGCGGCCGTGGTGAGCAGCACTTGCAGTCCGCCGGTGCCGAGAATGGGGCCCTTCAGCTGCCACAGCAGCGCTGGCCTGAGTTCCAGTCCGACCAGAAACAGCATCAGCACCACCCCGAATTCGGCGAAGTGCATCACGTCTTTTTGCTCACCCACCAGCCCCAGCAGGAAGGGGCCTATGATGATCCCTGCCAGCAGGTAGCCGAGCACGGATCCCAGTCCCCAGCGCTTGGCCAGCGGCACCGCGATCACCGCGGCGGAGAGGTAGATGAAGGCATCGAACAGCAAACCGTGTCCCATCAGCGGATCCTCCGCGCTGCGGTGGAGGCCGATGAAGGCAGGCCGGGACTACGCCCGGATCGGGTTCGGGTCATGGAAGTACCTCCAGCAGATCGCGTAGATAGGGGCTGCCGCCGAGTTGTTCCGGGGTCAGCTGCTCGTCGCGCAGGGCGCACAGCAGCTGGCGATAGTCCTGGCCGCAGCGGCGCAGCGCCTCCGGGTCTCGGATCTTGTGAAAGGAGTGCAGCACGAACGGGGGCAGCCAGCTCATGCCGCACAGCTGGGCCGTCTGTTGAAAGGGGAGCAGGAAGTCGAGCAGCGGGCGCTGGTTGTAGCCGGCGCTGCAGTAGGATTCGGGGGCTCCGCCGGTGGTGATGGCCGACAGCCACTGCTTGCCGTTGAGGGCGTGGGCTTCCGGGCCATAGGCGTAGCCGTACTCCAGCACCAGGTCCATCCACTCCTTCATGATGGCGGGGCAGGAGTACCAGTAGAAGGGGTGCTGGAAGACGATGATGTCGTGTTCAGAGAGCAGGGCCTGCTCCCGCTTCACGTCGATGAACATGTCCGGGTAGTGCAGATAGAGGTCGTGCAGGGTGACGCCCTCCAGCCCGTCGATGGCCTGCAGCAGCTGCTTGTTGGCCCGGGAACTCTGCAGCGCCGGGTGTGAGAAGATGACCAGAATGCGTTTCATGGGGTCCTGACCTGAAGAGGAGTGGATGCCGGCAAAAGATGCATTGCGCAGCGACGTTAGCAAGAAGCGCCGTGGCCCGCCAGCTCTGGGATCAGCTCGCGCAGCGCCGGATTGAGGGTCTGGTGGGCGGGATAGCAGAGGCCGATGCGCCGGAACATCCGGGGCCCGCTCACGGGCACGGTGCACAGACCCGCCTCGTCCTCCACCAGTCCGTCCGGCAGGAAGCTGATGCCGACCCCGGCCAGTACCAGCGCCATCACCAGCCCCTTGCTTTCGGCCTTGGCCACCAGATTGAGGGTGAGCCGATCACAGGCCAGCAGGCCTATGGTCTGCTGATGGGCTTCGCAGGGAGGGCACTCAATAAAATCATAATGTTGCAGCTCGGCCAGTTCGAGTTGTCGACGGCCGGCGAGGGGATGGTCGCGGCGCACGCACAAGACATAGTCCTCCTCCCACAGCGGCAGAAAGATCTCGTCCTCCCGGCGCAGGGCATCCAGGGTCAGCCGGCAGTCGGCAGGCGTCCCGTAATCGGAGAGAGTGAGATCCAGCTCGGGCAGCACCTGCTGCAGCAATCCCGCCAGCCGGCGCCGGCTCAGGTCCGGCATGATGGCAAGATTGAGCCGCGCACGCGTCGCCTTCTGGCGAAACAGCTCGGGCAGACGGCGCGCTTCTTCCACCAGCTTGACCGCGTGGGGATAGAGGTAGTGGGCCGGGTCCTTCGCCTCCACCCCTTTCTTGCCCCGGATGAACAGGCTGTCACCCAGGGTCTCTTCCAGCTGGCGCAGCCCCGCCGAGAGGGAGGGCTGGCTGACGTGGCAGCGTTCGGCCGCCGCCGTGATGTTCTTCTCTTCATAGATGGCGATGAAGAAACGCAGCAGTCTCAGATCCAGCATAAGCCCAACCATAGTTTTTTCAGATGATAACCAGCGGAAAACAATATTTATCACTGATGGATGCAGTGACTATAGTGATCCCGTTCCGTGCTGGCCAGCCGCTTCTTTGCTCAAACCGACTCTTGAATCAGAAGGAAAACATTATGTCCAAGCCTCTCGTCGTGATCACCGGTGCCTCCGCCGGGATCGGTGCCGCCATCGCCCGCGCCTTCTCCGCTGCCGGCCATCCGCTGCTGCTGCTGCTGGCCCGTCGGGTCGAGCCCATGCAGGCGCTGGGCCTGCCCGATACCCTCTGCATCGGGGTCGACGTGACCGACACCGCCGCCATGAAGGCCGCCATCCAGCAGGCCGAGGCGCAATTCGGTCCGGTCGGCTGCCTGGTCAACAATGCCGGCGTCATGCTGCTGGGCCAGGCCGACGTGCAGGATCCGGCCGAGTGGCAGCAGATGCTCAACATCAACGTGATGGGGGTATTGAACGGTGTTCACGCCGTGCTGGCCGGCATGAAAGCGCGCCGCAGCGGCACCATCATCAACATCAGCTCCATCGCCGGTCGCAAGACCTTCCCGAACCATGCCGCCTACTGCGCCACCAAGTTCGCGGTACACGCCCTGACCGAAAACATCCGGGAAGAGGTGGCCGATGTCGGCGTGCGGATGGTGACCATAGCCCCCGGCGCGGTGGAGACCGAGCTGCTCAGCCACACCACGGACGAGAGCATCAAGGCCAGCTACCACGACTGGAAGGATCAGATGGGCGGCGTCATTGCGCCCGAGGTGATCGCCGAGGCAGTGCTCTATGCATGGAGCCAGCCGGCCAATGTCTGCGTGCGCGAGATCGTGCTGGCGGCCACCCGTCAGCAACCTTGATGGCGGCTGACCGGAAGAGGGGGAGGGCTTGACCCTCCCCCTGGGCCAGGGGTTACCATAGGCCACCTTTCGTCAATGAGTCGTCTCATGGTTCTGACCCGTCGCCAACTCGCTCGCGCCCGCCGCTGGCTCCCCCTGTGGAGTCTGCTGATGGTGCTGATGTCGTTTGGCAGCCGGGCGGCGACCGATCTCTGTACCCTGACGCCTCATTGCAGCCAGAGCGAACGCACCCTGGAGAAGGCCATGCCCTGCGGCAGCTTCACCTCGGCGCTCGCCATGACGGTGCTCAGCAGTGACAGCCTGACGGTTGCCATGCTGGAACCCGACTCCCCGGATTTCATCTCTCCTTCCCAGTTCATGCCGGATGTCCCGACCGACCGGCTGGAGCGTCCTCCCCGCACCCTGGCTTGAATCTGACCCCCGTTCCCGGGCATGTTTCATTCAATCTGAGGTGAGTTATGTACAAATCCCTGCTACTGGCCGTGCTGGCCGGTACCGTCAGCTTTTCTGCTCTCGCAGCCGAGAAGATGACCGTCTACAAATCCAAGTACTGTGGCTGCTGCCAGGCCTGGAACAAGCACATGGAAGAGAATGGCTTCGAGCTTGAGGTCATCGAAACCGAACAGCTTGCACCGGTCAAACAGCAGTACGGCATCACTCCGCAGCTGGCCTCCTGCCACACCGGCGTGGTCAACGGCTATGTGATCGAGGGACACGTGCCCGCCGCCGATGTGCAGAAACTGCTCAAGGAAAAACCGGCGATCCGCGGCCTGACCATTCCGGGCATGCCCCAGAGTGCGCCGGGCATGGATATTCCGGGTCAGCCCTATCAGGTGCTGAGCATCAGCAATGAGGGCGCGACCAGGGTCTGGTCGAGCTACCCCGGCTGATGAAGACTGGCCGTGAGCAGACACACTTCCATCATGTGAGGCACACCTGAGCGAGCCCGTGTCGCTCACGGTCAGGTATGGGGGCCGCCATCGCGAGATGGCGGCCCTTTTACATCCCGGCGCGGGAGAACTTGCAACTGAAGGCGACAAGGGGCAGATTGGTCCCCTGTCCAAGGAGCCAAGGCTCAGGTCCGCCAACCCTTTTAAAGCGCAAAGGATGCGACATGTTCACCTTTTCCCGAGGGCTTCTGCTGCTGGCTTGCCTGGCCGCCGTTCCCTGTTCATATGCCAATAATGAGTCCGCCATGCCCACACGCGACACCCAGATCCAGCCTCCCGTGGCCGCCAAACACCCCCATACCCTGAAAAAACACGGGGATACCCGGGTCGACAACTACTACTGGCTGCGCGATGACGAGCGCCAGAAACCCGAGGTGCTGGCCTATCTGGAGGCCGAAAACGCCTACACCGACGCCATGCTCAAACCGGTCAAGCCGCTGCGCGACCAGCTCTATCAGGAGATGGTGGCCCGCATTCCCCAGCAGGACGAGTCGGTGCCCTATGTGAAGAACGGCTATCGCTACCAGACCCGCTACGAGCCGGGCAAGGAGTACGCCATCTATTCGCGCAGCAAGCTGGGTGAAGAGGCTACAAGCCTGCTGCTGGACGGCAACCAGCGTGCCGAGGGCCACGAGTTCTACGCCCTGGGGGCGCTCGAGGTGAGCCGCAACAACCGCTGGCTGGCGGTGGCGGAAGATTTCCTCTCCCGCCGCCAGTACCAGATCCAGTTCCTCGATCTGGAGAGCGGCAAGTGGGCCGCCGAGTTGCTTCCGAACACCTCCGGCAATCTGGTGTGGGCCAACGACAGCAAGACGGTGTTCTACGTGCGCAAGCACCCCAAGACCCTGCTGCCCTACCAGGTCTATCGCCACGAGCTGGGCACGGATCCCGCCAAGGACACCCTGGTCTACGAGGAGAAGGACGACACCTTCTATGTGAGCCTCTATGCCACCACCTCGGAAGATTTCATCGTCATCGCCCTCTCCAGCACCACTACCGGCGAGGCGCGCCTCATCGATGCCAACGTGCCGACCCAGGCGCCGCGGTTGTTCCTGCCGCGCCAGGTGGATCACGAGTACAGCCTGGATCACTACCGCGGCCGCTTCTATGTGCGTTCCAACAAGGACGGCAAGAACTTCGGCCTCTACGAGACCAAAGAGAGCCCGGTGGAGCGCTGGAAGGCGGTGATCGCCCCCAATCCGGATGTACTGCTGGAGAGCTACGCCCTGTTCAAGGAGTGGCTGGTGCTGGAGGAGCGCAGTCAGGGGCTGACCCGGCTGCGCCAGGTCAACTGGCAGAGCGGCGAGCAGAAGGAGATCGCCTTCGACGATCCCGCCTATGTCACCTGGCTTGCCTACAACCCGGAGCCGGACACCAGCGCCCTGCGCTATGGCTACTCCTCCATGACCACGCCGTCTTCCACCTACGAGCTCGACCTGAACAGCGGCAAGCGCACCCTGCTCAAGCAGCAGCCGGTGGCGGGCTTCAAGGCCGATCAATATGCCAGCGAGCGGCTCTGGATCACCGCCCGTGACGGT
This sequence comes from Aeromonas sp. A35_P, assembly GCF_002259925.1. Classification (NCBI taxonomy): domain Bacteria; kingdom Pseudomonadati; phylum Pseudomonadota; class Gammaproteobacteria; order Aeromonadales; family Aeromonadaceae; genus Aeromonas; species Aeromonas sp. A35_P. The sequence continues at coordinate 8,540 of NZ_NEVB01000201.1, forward strand.
GTGGCCGTGCCGGTGTCGCTGGTCTATCGCAAGGACAAGTTCAAGAAGGAGGGGACCGGCGCAGGCACCAATCCGCTGCTGGTCTACGGCTACGGCTCCTATGGCGCCAGCATGGAGCCGGACTTCAGCAGCGCCAGGCTGAGCCTGCTGGATCGCGGCTTCGTCTACGCCATCGCCCACATCCGGGGTGGCGAGGAGCTGGGTCGCCACTGGTATGAGGATGGCAAGCTGCTGAAAAAGCAGAACACCTTCAATGACTTCATCGACGTGACCGAGGCGCTGGTGGCACAGGGCTATGGTGCCAGGGGTCAGGTCTATGCCATGGGCGGCAGCGCCGGCGGCCTGCTGATGGGGGCCGTCATCAACCAGGCGCCCCAGCTCTATCGCGGCGTGGTGGCCCAGGTGCCCTTCGTCGACGTGGTCACCACCATGCTGGACGAGTCCATCCCCCTCACTACCGGCGAGTACGACGAGTGGGGCAACCCGAACCAGAAGCGCTACTACGACTACATGAAGGCCTACAGCCCCTACGATCAGGTCAAGGCACAGGCTTACCCGAATCTGCTGGTCACCACGGGTCTGCACGATTCCCAGGTGCAGTATTGGGAGCCGGCCAAGTGGGTGGCCAAGCTGCGCGAGCTGAAGACGGATGATAACAAGTTGTTGCTGAGCACCGACATGGACGCTGGCCACGGCGGCAAGTCGGGCCGCTTCAAGGCCTACGAGGATATCGCGCTGGAGTTTGCGTTTATCCTGGATCTGGCCAAGCCAAAAGCATAAGTCACCAAGGTTGCAGCCCTTGCCAGACAAGGGCTGCAAAAGAATCTCCTTTCTCTCTTCCCGCCTGCCGTCCGGTAGCACAACCAATTAATCTCCGATCGGCAAATTAATGATCGGCTTCAAATTTCTGGCGCCTGATATTCCTGATTTTGTGTTTTTTGTTTGATTTATGTTGGCGCCGTGTGCTTAATCGATGCCGTTATAACTCTTTAATTGGCACCCTCGGTGCCAATTATCTCTGGTTGGCATGAAGCCGACTGTCTCACCACAGGATGCTGGTGGCTTTTTGGGGAACGCTGGTCGTTCACCCATTTCCTCATCGCGAGGTCACGGACGACCGCCGACGCAGCACGGCGGTTTGTCTTGCATTCGCCCGTGGAACGGGCGAGCTGAATCAATCAAAAAGGATGAACAACATGAAAGGATTATCCCTGGCGTGTGCCCTGTCGGCAGCTCTGGTCGGCGTTTCGTTTGGTGGTCCGGTACAGGCGCAGGAGCGCTTCGTGACCATAGGCACCGGCGGTCAGACCGGCGTCTACTATGTGGCGGGCCAGTCCATCTGCCGCTTCCTCAACCGCGGCGCCGCCGATCACCAGATCAAGTGCAACGCCCCGGCCAGTGGCGGCGGTGTTGCCAACGTCAACGGCATCCGCTCCGGCGAGTTCAATTTCGGCATCATGCAGTCCGACCACCAGTACAAGGCGATGAAAGGCGTCGAGCCGTTCAAGGCCGAGGGTCCGATGGATGACATCCGCGCCGTCTTCTCCCTGCAGAGCGAAGTGTTCACCATCCTGGCACGCAAGGACGCCAAGATTGCCAGCTTCGACGATCTGAAGGGCAAGCGCGTCAACATCGGCAACCCGGGTTCCGGCCAGCGCGATACCTTCGAAGAGATCATGGCCGTCAAGGGCTGGGACAAGTCCGTGTTCAGCCTGGTCTCCGAGCTCAAACCCGCCGAGCAGGCCTCTGCCCTGGGTGACAACAACATCGACGCCATGAGCTACTTCGTCGGTCACCCCAACGGTGCCATCCAGGAAGCCTCCACCACCACCGACACCGTGCTGGTGCCGGTGACCGGCCCCGAGATCGACAAGCTGCTGGCCGAGAAGAGCTACTACAGCAAGGCCGAGATCCCGGGTGGCCTGTACAAGGGCAGCCCGAACCCGACCCCGTCCATCGGTGGCAAGGCTGTGCTCTCCACCAGCGCCAAGGCTGACCCGGAAGTGGTCTACCAGCTGGTCAAGTCCGTGTTCGACAACCTGGATCGCTTCAAGCGCCTGCACCCGGCCTTCGCCGACCTGAAGGAAGCCGACATGATCAAGGTGGGTCTCTCCGCCCCGCTGCATGAAGGCGCGGTGCGCTACTACAAGGAACGTGGCTGGATGTAATCCGGCTGCGTCTTAGGATGTGCCCCGGACTCGCTCCTCCTTCGGGGGGGCGAGTCTCTTTATTGCAGTACCAACAGAGCCACACTATGCAGCAAACACAACAACAAGAGGCGCTCTCGGCCGAAGAGCTGATCGCCCAGGATGTGGGAGCCCGCCTGCCGGTGGGCACCATGAGCTGGATCATCGCGGGTCTTGCGCTGATCTGGTCCCTGTTCCAGCTCTGGATCGCTTCGCCGCTGCCGTTCTCCCTCGGCATCGGTGTTCTCAACGACACTGAAACACGCTCGATTCACCTGGCTTTCGCCATCCTGCTCGCCTATCTGGTGTTCCCGGCCATGCGCAGCTCGCCGCGCGACCGCGTGCCGCTCGGCGACATCGCTCTCGGCCTCATCGGCGCCGCCGTCGCCAGCTATCTGTTCATCATGTATGAGCAGCTGGCCCAGCGCCCCGGCAACCTGACCACCATGGACTTCGTGGTCGCCTGTATCGGCATTCCGCTGCTGCTGGAAGCCGCCCGCCGTGCCCTCGGCCCGGCCCTGGCGGTGATCGCCATTGTCTTCCTGGCCTACAGCCTGGCCGGTCCCTGGATGCCATCCCTGCTGGCGCACCGTGGTGTGAGCCTGCATGCGCTGGCCAACCACCAGTGGATCACCACCGAAGGGGTGTTCGGCATCGCCCTCGGGGTCTCCACCAGCTTCGTCTTCCTGTTCGTGCTGTTTGGCGCCCTGCTCGAGCGCGCCGGTGCGGGCCACTACTTCATCCAGCTCGCCTTCAGCCTGCTCGGCCACCTGCGTGGTGGCCCGGCCAAGGCGGCAGTGGTGGCCTCGGCCCTGACCGGCGTCATCTCCGGCTCCTCCATCGCCAACGTGGTGACCACCGGCACCTTCACCATCCCCATGATGAAACGGGTCGGCTTCTCCAAGGAGAAGGCCGGCGCGGTGGAAGTGGCCTCTTCGGTCAACGGCCAGATCATGCCCCCGGTCATGGGGGCCGCCGCCTTCCTGATGGTGGAGTATGTCGGCATTCCCTACGTCGACATCATCAAGCATGCCTTCCTGCCGGCGGCCATCTCCTACATCGCCCTGCTCTACATAGTGCACCTCGAGGCGCTCAAGCTCGGCATGCAGCCCATCGGCAACCGTCAGCCGCGCACCTGGCTGCAGCGTCTGACCGGTTTTGCCTTCGGTGCGGCGCTTATCAGCGGCCTCTCCATGGCGGTCTACTACGGCCTGGGCTGGCTCAAGCCGGCGCTGGGTGACTACGCCCTGCCGGGGGTCTGCGTACTGCTGGCCGCCGCCTACCTGGGACTGCTGAAGATCGCCGCCAGCAACGAGCCGCTGCCGGCCGAAGATCCGGACAAGCCGCTGGACGAGCTGCCGAGCACCCGTGCCGTGCTGCTCTCCGGCCTGCACTTCCTGCTGCCGGTAGTGGTGCTGGTGTGGTGTCTGATGGTGGAGCGCCTCTCCCCCGGCCTGTCGGCCTTCTGGGGCTCGGTGATGCTGGTCATCATACTGCTGACCCAGCGTCCATTGCTGAACTGGCTGCGCACCGACGGCAAGCATGACTACGGCAGCTTCACCGACGGCGTGGTGGATCTGCGCGAAGGGCTGATCGCCGGCGCCCGCAACATGATCGGCATCGGCATCGCCACCGCCACCGCCGGCATCATAGTCGGGGCCGTCTCCCAGACCGGGGTCGGCCTGGTGCTGGCGGATCTGGTGGAGTTCCTCTCCATGGGCAACCTGCTGCTGATGCTGCTGCTGACCGCCCTGCTGAGCCTGATCCTTGGCATGGGGCTGCCCACCACTGCCAACTACATAGTGGTATCCAGCCTGCTGGCGCCCGTGGTGGTGACCCTGGGCCAGCAGAACGGCCTTATCGTGCCGCTCATCGCGGTGCACCTGTTCGTCTTCTACTTCGGCATCATGGCCGACGTGACCCCGCCGGTGGGGCTGGCCTCGTTCGCCGCGGCGGCTGTCTCCAAGGGGGATCCCATCAAGACCGGGATCACGGCGTTCTACTACAGCCTGCGTACCGCGGCGCTGCCGTTCCTGTTCATCTTCAACACCGACCTGCTGCTCATCAACGTGGACTTCGCCCACGGCGTGCTGATCTTCATCGTGGCCACCATCGCCATGCTGATCTTCGCCGCCGCCACCCAGGGCTACTTCCTGGTGAAGAGCCGCTGGTACGAGAGCGTGCTGCTGCTGCTGGTGGCCTTCACCCTGTTCCGTCCCGGTTTCTGGATGGACATGCTGCACGACCCGTATCGCGACGCCGCCCCGGCCGAGCTGGCCCAGACCATGGGCCAGGTGGAAGTTGAGAGCACCCTGCGCCTGCGCATGGAAGGGGAAGATGCGGTAGGCAAGCTGCGCCGCTTCACCGTGCTGCTGCCGGTACCGGATGGTGCGAGCGGCGAGGATCGTCTGGCCAAGCTGGGGATCCAGACCTATGAGCAGGACGGCAAGACGCTGATCGACAGTATCACCTTCGGCAGCCAGGCCGCCGAGCTGGGGCTGGAGATGGATCAGCAGATCCTGAGCGTCAAGGCGCCGACCGAGCGCTGGCCCAAGGAGCTGATGTGGCTGCCGGGCTTCCTGCTGTTCGGTGCCGTGGTCTGGCTGCAGCGGCGTCGTCTGGCACGCTGATCCCGCACCCAATAAAAACGGCGCCACGATGGCGCCGTTTTTATTTACCCCGTGTGGGGGTTATTCCTGCGGAGCTTGCTTTTGCGGCAGGTTGAAAGGCTGTTGCTTCACCTAGCTCAGTTCCGGCTGCTCTCAGACCTATTCAACGCGGCACATCATGATATCTATACGGGCCGCGGGAGGGCTTATTCTTGCGGATCCTGCTCCTGCAGCAGGCTCAGGGTCTGTTGCTCCACCTGGCTCAATCCCAGCTGCTCGCAGGCTTGCTCAAAGCTGATTCCCAAGTGACACATCATGATGTCGATGGCGGGCAGATAGTTTCTCATTGCTTCTTCCATGGTGATCCTCCGAACCCGTTCCTTATGCCCGAACCGGGTGGACGGGACAATTAGACTTTAGGTGTAGAGTGCTCGTTTGCTGAGCGCCTCTGCCACTGGCCGGGGGAATTTGTTACTCTCCCTGTCAGCAAGAAGATGTCGCCGTATGACTGCGAGCGACACGTGAGGAGCAGGGCATGTTATTGAGTTTCTTGATCATCGCATCGGGCTGGTGGCACATTCGTGCGGCCTACGGCTCAGACTCCCGTCAGTTCTACATCAGCAAGCCGCTGACCATGCTGCTCATCATAGCGCTGGCGTTCGGCTATCAGGGATATGACCACGACGGCTCCCATGCCTGGATCCTGCTCGGTCTCTGCCTGTCGCTGGCGGGCGACGTGCTGCTGATGCTGCCGAGCGATCGCTTCATCCAAGGGCTGGCGGCATTTCTTGTCGCGCACCTCTGCTACATCGTCGGCTTCGCCCAGGGGCCGCTGGTGCTGAACCTGGTGGACGGCCTGCTGTTGCTGCTGGTGGCGGGCATGGTGTTCGGTCTGCTGTGGGGCAAGCTCGGGGAGATGAAGATCCCCGTCTTCTGCTACATGCTGGTGATCATCGGTATGGCCTGGGTGGCCGCCGGTGCCTGGCACGCCCCCCTCACCGCCGGCAGCGCCGCCGCCCTGGTGGGGGCGCTGATGTTCCTCTTCTCCGACAGCATGCTGGCGCTGGACCGCTTCCGTCGCCCCTTCCCCCATGCCACCGCCTGGGTGATGAGCAGCTACTTCGCTGCCCAATTCCTGATCGCCGCCTCGCTGGCGGGTTGACCGGCGGGCCGCAATAAAAAAACGGGCCTGCCGGCCCGTTTTGCTATTCCCTTCCCACTCTTTCACGCCTCGACCGGTTCGGCATCCGGCGCCCTCGGGGCCGGCTGCTTGAGCAGCAGCATCAGGGCGCTGGCGATCAGCAGGAAGATACCCATCACGAAGAACACCTGGTTGTAGGCCATGATGGCCGCCTCGCGGCTGATGGTGTTCGACAGCATGGCCTGAGCCTGCAGACGGGCCAGCTCTGGGCCGGAGCCCTGGGCCATCATGCTCTGGGCCAGCTGCAGCAGATAGGCCTGTCCCTCTATGCTGGTGGCGGCCAGGGTACTGCCGATCTGGCTGACGTGGGTGCGGGTATCGTTGTCGATCAGGGTCGCTATGATGGCGATGCCGAAGGCACCGCCCAGATTGCGCAACACGTTGAGCAGGGTGGAGGAGGAGGGGATCTCGTCCGGCGTCAGGCTGGCGGTCGCCACCAGGGAGAGTGGCACCATGATGAAGGGCTGTCCCAGCGCCCGTACGATGAGCGACTGGATCAGCTGGGGCCCGGCGTAATCCGCACTCATGTTCATGTTCATGAAGCAGCTGACGGCGAACACCAGAAAGCCGAAGCTCACCAGATAGCGCGGGTCTATCTTGTGGGTCAGCTTGGGTACCAGCGGCAGCACCAGCAGCTGGGGCAATCCCATCCACATCAGCACCTCGCCGATTTCCAGCGCGTTGTAGTTGTGGATCTGGGTCATATAGAGGGGCAGCACATAGATGGAGCCCATCAACGCCATGCCGAGCACCAGGTAGGCGAAGCAGGCCAGCGCGAAGCGCGGGTTGTGCAGCAGCCGCAGGTTGACCAAGGGGTGGCGGCGCAGCAGCTGGCTGATGACGAAAAACACCAGCGCTACCACCGAGATGACGGTGAGCCGCACGATGAAGCTGGAACCAAACCAGTCCTCCCGGTTGCCCTCTTCCAGCACCACTTCCAACAGGCCAAGCCCCACCGCCATGGTAAGGATGCCGATGAGATCCACCCGCTTGATCACCTCCCAGTCCACCGGCTTCTTGTCCAGCCCGTGGGCCAGCATGGCCATCACCAGCAGTCCCGGCGGCACGTTCAGGTAGAAGATGTAGTGCCAGGACATCTGTTCGGTCAGCCAGCCGCCCAGGGTCGGCCCGATGGCGGGGGCGAAGGTGGCGCACAGACCGAACAGCGCCATGCCGGTGGCCCGCTTGTGCAGCGGCAGCAGGCTGACGATGAGGGAGAAGGCCATGGGGATCAGCGCCCCGCCGGTGAAGCCCTGCAGCGCCCGAAAGACGATCATGCTGGTGAGGTTCCAGCTGAACGAGCAGAGCACGGAGGCGATGATGAAGGCGCCTGTGGTCCACAGCAGGTAGCGCCGTACGCTCAGCCCCCGGCTCAACCAGCCGCTCAGCGGGATGGCGATCATTTCCGCCACCAGATAGGAGGTGGAGATCCAGGAGCTCTCGCTCAGGGTGGCCGACAGGGCCCCCTGAATGTCCTTCAGGGAGGCGTTGGTGATCTGGATGTCGAGGATGGCCATGAAGGCGCCGATGAGGCCCCCCATGACCGCGATCCAGTTGCGGCGTGGTATGGCGTCCATCAGTTGGCGGCGACCACGGGATCAGGGCTGCGGGTGTCGACTATCACCTCGGTGGAGAGGCCAGGCAACAGCTTGCCTGCCAGCGCGCCCGGATCCGGAATGCGGATCTTCACCGGTACCCGTTGCACGATCTTGGTGAAGTTGCCGGTGGCGTTCTCTGGCGGCAGCAGGGCGAACTTGGCGCCGGTGGCCGGTGCCAGGCTGTCGATGATCCCCTCGACCGGCTGATCCGGGTAGGCATCCAGGATCACCTCCACCTTCTGGCCGGGCTGCATGTGAAGCAGCTGGGTCTCCTTGAAGTTGGCCTCGACCCACACCTGCTGCAGCGGCACCAGGCTGGCCACTTGCATGCCGGACTGAACGTAGAGCCCCGCCCGCAGACTGCGCTTGCCGATGATGCCGTTGGCCGGTGCTCGCAGCTCGGTATAGGCCAGCTCCAGCTTGGCCTGCTCCAGCTGGGCGGCACTCAATGCCAGCTTGGCCTGGTTCTGCTTGGCCTCGGCATCCAGCACCAGCAGCCGCTCGCGGGCGGCCTGCAGGGCCGCTTTGGCCTCCTGTTCCTGGGCCTGATTGACTTGCAAGCCGGCCCTCACCTCGTCCAGGCTGTCCTGGGAGCTGTAGTGGCGCTGGTTGAGCTGGCTGACGCGGCGCACCTGCTGCTGGGCCCGGACCTGTTCGGCATTGGCCGAGCTGACCTTGGCCTCGGCCTGACGAATGAGGCTCAGCTGCTGGGTGCGGGTGGCGGCGAGATTTTCCGCCGTCGCCTGGTTGAGACGCAGGTCGGCTTCGGCCTCGGCCACCTTGGTCTTGTACTCCCGGTCGTCGAGGCGGGCGATGAGCTGGCCGGCCTTCACCGCCTGGTTGTCGGTCACCAGCACTTCGCTGATGTAGCCGGAGAGCTTGGAGCCGATGCCGGTCACCTCGCTCTGCAGGTAGGCGTTGTCGGTGCTCTCGAAGTAGCGGCCGTGCAGATACCAGTAACCGGCAAACAGCAGGCCGAGCAGGGCCAGTATCATGGCGGCCAGCAGGGGGATCTTCTTGTGTTGACTCATGTGGGGGATTCCTGAACTTAAGAGAGGCAGGCTAACACTGGCCAACTGTTTCGATTAGTATCCATTTATGAGATATACAGTTTCACTGGTGCAACAATGGATCTGAACGCTGCATTGATTCTAGTGCGGATCGTCGACAAGGGTTCCTTCACGGCGGCCGCCCAGGAGCTGGGCATGACCAAGGCGACGGTGAGCCGGCGCATCGCCGAGCTGGAGCAGCGCCTCGGCGTGCGGCTGCTCTACCGTTCGACCCGCCAGCTCACCCTGACCGAGGCGGGCGAGCAGTACTATCTACGCTGCAGCAAGGCGGTGGACGAGCTGGCTCAGGCCGAGCTGATGGTGAGCGCCAGCCAGCAGGAGGTGACCGGCACCCTCAAGCTGGCGGTGCCCATCGAGGCGGGGCAGCTGGTGGTGGGTCGGCTGGTAGCGGAGTTTCTGCAGGCCTATCCCGGTCTGCAGGTGGAGCTGGAGCTGACCAATCGCATCGTGGATCCCATCAACGAGGGGCTGGATGCGATCGTGCGGATCGGCGACATGAGCGATTCGAACCTGGCGGCGCGGCGGCTGTGGAGCAATGCCCGTCTGATCTGTGCCAGCCCGGCGTACCTGGCGCGCAGCCCCGCCATCACTCATCCCGAGGATCTGGTACAACATGAGCGGGTGGCGGTGACCAGCGGCTTTCTGGCCTCGCACTGGTGCTTCGAGCGGGATGACAAGGAGGTGCTGGTTGACCCTCCCTCCCGCTTTCGGGTTAATAATATAACCTGTGCCCGAGAGGCGGCGAAGGCCGGGTTGGGGCTCGCCTCCCTGCCCGCCATGCTCTGCCACGAGGAGCTGGCGAGCGGGACCTTGGTGTCCGTGCTGCCCGAGTGGCAGCAGCCCAGGGTACCCATTTACCTGCTGTTTCCGGAGCGGCGGCTGATGCCGCGAAAATTGCGGGTGTTCATCGACTTCATCGTGGCCAAGGGGGCCGACTACGGCATAGACACCCTGCTGTAGCCGGCCAGAGTCGGTGCCGTGGTAACGGCATCGTGGGGGATCTGAGGGGGAAGACATGGATCACTGGATCAATCTGTATCGGGCTTCCCATTCGCTGGAGGCCCACGCCCTGAAAGGGGCGCTGGAAGTGGAAGGGGTGCCGGTGCGGCTCAATGGCGAGGCGCTGTCGGGTGCCCTGGGCGAACTGCCGGTGGACATGCTGCAGGTGACCCTGATGGTGCGCGAGCAGGATCGCAGCAAGGCGGGACGGGTCATCGAACGCTATCAGCAGCGCCAGGGCAACGGCTGGCTGTGCGGTCAGTGCGGGGAGGAGAACGGCGCCAACTTCGACGTCTGCTGGCGCTGCCACCACGATCCCCACGAAAATTAATCGTTCGCCCTGCCTCAGCGCAGGGTGAAGTCGATATCCTCCCCCGCGCTGGCGTCGTGATAGGTCGCCAGATCCAGCTCCTGTGAGGGGGTGATCTAGATATGAACCTATGAGATCAATATGGTGAACCCCTCTTGAAGCCCCGTTGAATAAGGGTTTAAGTGAGGTTTGATAGGGGATGGATCCTTTTCTCGTGATCCATGAAATTCAGGTTTTGCATGTAGCAGCTATGAACCTGAATCAGATCAAGATAATGGGGCTGGGCCCCACTTCACTTCCGCTACACCATTCGATTCCTGCAACCCTTGTTATCTCTTACTATTGGATCCTTTAACAACGCCTTGAAAACGATCCTCTCATCATCTATCGCAATTCATAATGCATTAAATGCAACGCATTGAATTTAAATGATTAAGTTAGGTTTAGATATGGCTGTAACGCTTCATGGAAAAGGATCCCGACTTTGACGCGTCATAGTTTGCGGCCTGTCCAGACGACGCGGCCAATGACCGCTATGTCCTCAATCTGGTTGGCCTGGATGTGGAGGGTGTCATAAGCCTGGTTATCACTTTTAACCAGTAGACCTCCCAGCAGATCGAGCTGAAGGCGCTTAACCAGAAGGCGGCCATGCAGCTGGATCACATAGATACCATCTTGCCTGACGATCTCTTCCGGCGTTCTGCCATTCCTTAGGTAACGAGTGTTGCCATCATCATCGGCATAGGTGAACGCTTCGACCAGAATGGGGGCCCCATCTTGTATGGTTGGCTCCATGGAGTCACCACGAGCTCTAATGATGCGTAGTGCTCTGGCGTTCAACCCCTCACGCTCAATCCATTCACGACGGAATGCCATACGGCCTGAGCTCTCCTCTTCAGCCACATAGCTTCCTGCACCTGCGGCAGCCTCTACCGTGCTCAGGTCATTGACCATGATGAAATCATCCATATGGGGTGGTAAGGCAATACTGCGTGTTTCAACAGCTGTTAGAGCACAGGTTTGATGTCCTTCTCTAGCGACACCCGCCTCTGTACTTGGCCTCTCCTCACCAGAGGCAAGCCATGCTAGAGAACATCCTGACACTTCGGCAATCGCTCCCAACGTATCTAAATCTGGATAGGTTTCGCCTCTCAGATACTTCCTGATCGTCGTATCAGACACTCCGCATTTTTTCGCGAATGCGAGGTTTGACTCGCCATTCATAGCCTTTTTCAGTCTCTCTCCGAATCGATTTATTTGACCCATAAGAAAAGATTGATCTCGCGAACTTTTCTCACCCTCGATTGTTTCTTTGTAAGTATCTGACATAAAAGGAAAATTCCACCATCGTGAGTTTTGTTTGAGTGACAGAAGAAAAAATCGCACGCAAGCCTTAATTCTGCTTTTTGTTCGATCAATACTTTCCCCAGTCGGATAATTCGTTTGTGTTATCCAAATAGATAACCGAGGAGTATCGCAAAATGCCGAACATTGGACAAGAAGGCACCGATTGGGAGTCTTGGGTCATCGTTGCAAAGTTGAAAATGCAAAGAAAAAACATGCGTGACCTGTCTAAGGCTGCCGGGCTCGGTGCGGACACGTTGAAAAATGCGTTGTATCGGCCTTGGCCGAAGGGCGAACGGATCATCGCGGACGCTCTTGGCGTTGCACCAGAGGAGATCTGGCCAAGTCGCTATAACAACCGGGCCAGCAAGGTGGCATGAGATGAACAGCAAGTGGATCTCAGTCAAGGAATGCATCGGGTTGCCTGGAATGCCGAGCGTTGAATGCAATGTCCGCATCAAACTCAACAAGCTGACAGAACAAAAAAACGAATGGCGCCAGAAGCGGGCCAAGGGCAAGGGGTTTGAATATCACATCGACTGTCTACCACCAGAGGCGCGTGCTCACGTCATCCACCAGCAGGTGAAGGATCTCAAGAAAGGTGAAGTGAAGACCCGTATCGAGATCGGCAGTGAGGAGTTGTGGCTCACCTATCAGGAGTCGAGTGAGAAGAAGCGTCAGGAGGCCAGTCGTCGGTTTGAGGTGTGCCTGATGGTGGCGGATCTGGTTGAGCGTCATGGCATGGGTATCAAAAAGGCCATGGCTGAAGTGGCCGAGAAGACCGGTATTGCCGCCTCCAACCTGACCCGCTGGTTCTATGTCAAACCGGGTCTGAAGCGGATTGATAAAGGGGATTGGCTGGCGGCCCTGGTCGATGAAAACGGCCTCAATACCAAACGGCGTGCCGAGTTAAGCCCGGAGGCCTGGTCCTTCTTTCAAGGGGATTGGCTGCGCAGTGATGCCCCCACTGTTCAGGCCTGCTATGAGCGACTGACTCGGGCGGCAGCCCTAAACGGTTGGGCTGTACCCAGTATCGACACCATCAAAAATCGCATTAAAACCCATATCCCGCTGGAGTTGCGGGTGGCGATGCGCGGCGGGGTGTTCAAGGCCAAGCAGACCCTGGTGCCTGCCCAGCGCCGGACCCGCGTGGGATTGCACGCCCTGGCTCACGTCAACGGCGATGGCTACACCCACAACCTTTGGGTGGCACTGCCCAACGGCGAGATCGTGCGCCCCACCACCTGGTTCTTCCAGGACGTTTACAGCTCGATGCTGCTCTCTTACTGCGTCGATGTGAGTGAAAACACCGACATGCTGGGGCTCGCCCTGCACCAGATGGTCAGCCGTTACGGCGTGCCTGATGCCTGCACCCTTGACCGAGGCAGTGCGGCACTGAGTCAGGCGATGACGGGCCGGATGTGTCGCCCCAGTGGGCGGGATCGCAAGCACAAGAAGTTCGACTCGGCAGAGGTCGAAGGGGCGATGAAGGCGCTGGGGGTAGAGGTGACATGGACCCGCGTGGAAGCGGATACCGCTGGTAACAAGGGTAACGCACGGGCCAAGCCGATTGAACGGGCCTTTAACGGCAAGAGCGGCCTGGGTGAATATGTGGACAGGCACCCGGCCTTCAACCTGGCGACCGTTGGCGACTCGGTAGAGAAGAAACCCGCCCACTACGTGGACTCACAGAAGAATGCCATCCCGTTGGAGACCTTTCTGGCGGTATTGGCAGAGGAAATTGAAGCCTGGAACAGCCGTACCGGTCGGCGCAGTGAAATGGCCAGGGCTCGCGGGCTCAGTTATCGCCAGGTGTTCGAAGAGAGTTACAGCCAGGTCAGCGTGCGCAAGGCCACCGAACAGCAGCTGTTGCTCTGCCTGATGCGCACCGAGCAGTGCCGGGTTAACGAAGGCGGGTTGATTGAGCTCAAAGCAGGCCAGACGCCCCTGGGCGAGCGCAACCGCTATCACAGCTCGTTGCTCTATCCGTATATCGGCACCCAGGTGTCCTTGCGGTTTGACCCCTTCAACTTGCACTCGGGGGTGTATGCCTACGACGAAAAGGGAGCGCTTATCGGCCTTATCCCCATCCTGGAGGACGTTGGCTACAACGACCAGCGCGGGGCCCGCCTGCAACGGCTGGCACAAGAAGAGGTGATGGGCAGGGTTGAGCTGATGCAGAACACCGCCCAGATGATGACACCGGCAGAGGTTGCCGACCAACTGCGCGATGCGGCCATGAAGCGCCAGGAGAGTGCAGACGACAGCGTCTCGCAAGGGTTGGCCCCTGGACTGGTGCAGATGATGCCAGAGCTGTCGAGATTGCCCGAACAGATGGCCTTCAAGCGGGCGGCAGGGTGTGACACCACACCGATGAGCCCAGCAGACAGCATCGATTTTACCGACACATTGATTGACCTATTTGGAAAGAAGGACTGACGCCATGACCACCGTGATTGAACGAGTAAATGCCGCACTGGCAGCAGACAGCGAATTGACCCAGGTGCAGGTTTCCAAACAGGCCGGGATGAGCGAGGCGGTACTGAGCGCCCTGATGGCGGGCACCTACAAGGGCAATGTCGAGCGCAATCTCGCCAAGCTGGAGAAGTGGCTCAAGACCCGTGAAGAGAGCGCCAAAACCCAAGACCTGGTGCGTGGCCCCAAGGATGAATGGTTGCCGTTGCCGACATCGGTACGCATCCAGAACGTGATGAAGACTGCGCAGGCTCTGCGTGCCTGGGGGCTGGTCTACAAGGGTGCTGGTGTCGGCAAGACCACCACCGCCCGCCATTACCAGTCCGAGAACAGCAATGTGTGGATCTTCACGGCAGACCCGTTTCGCAACAACGAGATGGCCGTGCTGCAAGGGCTGTGTGACCAGCTGAAGATCGCCTGCCACGGCATGACCCGCGCCCGGATGAGTGAGGCCATTGCCCAGCGCATCAGCGGCACCAACGGCCTGCTGCTTATCGATGAAGCGCAATACCTGTCCGAACGCATCCTCAACGGCATTCGGGTACTGACGGATGACCGTATCGGGGTGGTGCTGCTGGGCAATGACGTGGTGAAAACCCGGATGAGTGCCCCCCGTACCGCAGTGGACATGAACCCAGTGTGGTCACGGGTCATCAGCTGCCTGGAACTGCCAACGGTGAGCCGTGAAGACATCGCCAGTTATCTGAGTGTCTGGGGGATCGAAGACAAGGAGGTCGTTCGCTTTGCCTACGACAAGATCCCGCAATCCGTAGGGGCTCTGCGCTCGCTCTATCGCTTGCTGCAAGTCGCTACCTCTATCGCCACCAGCGCCCGCCAGACGCTCTCTCTGGAGCACATCAAGGCAGCCTGGAACCACATAGGAGTTGTCGCGAGATGAAGATGGAACTGAGTGACAAGGTGCGCCTGGCCGAGCAACTCAGCCGTCAGATGACCAGCCGCCAATGCACGGTACTGAGCGCCAAGCTGGGGTTTGCCACCCCGATGCTTGAAGTCGATAAACCGCCGCTGGGCCTGCGGGACAAGGCCTTCGAAATCAAAGAGATCATCGGTGGCCAAGTGAACATGGCCTATGTAGCGAATGTGGATGGTTGCCGGGTTATCTGGCGCACCATCAGCCTGAACAAACAGTAAAAACCAAGTAAGAGGACAACCCAATGACCGTACAACAAGAGATGACCATTCCCGCAGGCTACCTGAAAGACCGCAAGGGCCGTCTGGTGCCGGAAAGCATGGTTGATGCCTACGACCTGGAAATGGACGCCTTCGTGAAAGAGCAGTGCCAGGGAGCCCGCGAACTGCACGACCTGATGAAGCGCTTCAAGAAGACCACCTTTGGCAACTGCCACGCCTGGCTGGATCTGGTGGCCGAGAAGTATGACCGCCAGCCTGGTGGCCAGAAGGGAAACGTGACGTTTGGCACCTTTGACGGGTCTGAGCAGATCCGTATTCAGATGGCTGACCAGCTGCGTTTTGGCCCGGAGCTGCAAGTGGCCAAGGACATCATCGATGAGTGCCTGAAGGAGTGGTCTGCCGGTGCCAACCAGAATCTGGTGGCCATCATTCAGGACGCCTTTGAGGTTGACCGGGAAGGCAAGGTCAACACAGGCCGCATCCTCTCCCTGCGCAAGCTCAAGATCGATGACGAACGGTGGACCCGTGCCATGCAGGCCATTGCTGACTCGATCATCGTTTCCGGCACCAAGGCTTACGTCCGGTTCCTGGTCAAGGACGAAGAAGGGCGGATGGTCTCTATCCCGCTGGATCTCGCAGCCCTGTAACCCATGCGAAACCGTGCCCCAGTCATGGGGCCGGTCTGCCCGATGTGGTGATCGGGTACTGATGAGCAGCCAGGAGGAGTGATGAGTGAACAAGGCGGTAGCGCCTCGCTAGTCACCTACGTGATGAAGTTCGCGACACGAGTGAGCAAGGGGAGGAAGCCTATCCCGCTCACGCGGGAAGAGGCAGAGGCGTGGCTGGACAAGCATTGCCCTCAGTGGCGGCGATCAGTGGTCAGGAATGGATGAGTAGGAGAAGAGATGAGCATTCAAAACATCAAGTACAACGGGGAGCGCCCTAACAGTTATCAGGCTCTTGCCGCCCGTGCAGCCCAGTTTGAACAGCAAGGATTGTATACCCAGGCCAGTGATATGTGGGCCGTTGCACGCACCGCCGCCAAGAGCGCTAAAAACAAGCATTGGGCACAGTGCCGTATCGATTACTGCGCGATGGCCCTCCAGCGCAACTGGAAGGTGGCCGCATGAGCCAGCAACGAATCCTCGGCAAGATCAAGAAGCTGCTGGCCCTGGCGGCCAGTGGTAACCAGCACGAAGCGGCCAATGCCATGGCCAAGGTGCAGGCGCTGATGGCGGCAAACGGCCTCACCGAAACCGATATCGAACTGAGCAGCATTGGGCAGCAGTGGGCCAAGTGTGCGAACCAAAGCAGAACGCAGCCGAAATGGAGTCATATGCTGATTTCCCTGGTTGGGGATGCCTTTGGGGTTGAGGTGATGTACCAACGGGAGATCTTCGGTGCTGTCCGGGTGTCGTTCATTGGCCCGGCAGAACGTGCCGAGATCGCCGGTTATGTCTATGAAGTGCTGGCTCGCCAGCTGGGCAAGGCCCGCCGTGAGTACCTGGCTGGTTTGAACAAGCGGATGAAGACAACCACCAAGACCACCAGATCGGATCTGTTTTGTGAAGGGTGGTGCCGAGCAGTGTGGACCAAGGTGCAGCAGCTCGTACCCAGCGAGAAAGAAGCCGCCCTGGTCAAGCAGTTCATGGAGCAGCACCACCCCAAGCTAAAACAGGCAAAGGCGCGTGAGGCGGGAGGTACGGGCGGTAATAGCCGTGATCGCAACTCCATGTTTGATGGATACCGCGCAGGGCAGGCTGTGGCGCTCAATGCCGGGGTGGCAGGTCAGGATCAAGGGAAGTTGGGGGTGTTATGAAACGCATTAACGATCTGGTGTTTACCAGCGTCCAGGATACGAAATCAACGCTGGAATGCACGCTCATCCATGACCCCAAGCAAGCGCTTGAAG
Organism: Aeromonas sp. A35_P; assembly: GCF_002259925.1. Taxonomy (NCBI): domain Bacteria; kingdom Pseudomonadati; phylum Pseudomonadota; class Gammaproteobacteria; order Aeromonadales; family Aeromonadaceae; genus Aeromonas; species Aeromonas sp. A35_P. The sequence continues at coordinate 25,396 of NZ_NEVB01000201.1, forward strand.
ATGCTGAGGCGGTACTGAAGGCCATGGAGGCATTCGGATATAACCAACCGAGCCGCCGCAAGATGCTGAAAAGCATTATCAATAAGGTCAATAAGGCACAGCAGGAGGTGAAATGAGCAAGGTATGGATGGCCGCCAACCTGATGGCCTTGGTGATTGGTATCGCGCTGCTGGCTGGATGAAGGGGGCTGTATGAGCGAAGAGCTGTACGGGGAAATCATGCGCTTCCAGGTCACTGCTCGTTGCCCTTATTGCGATGAGGAAACGGAAGTGCTGCAAGACGAATTGGACGGGGGTTATTGCCAATGCCAGCACTGTGACGAGTCATTCAATATTAGCCTGTAAGCGAAACCACCCCGCCACCTGGCGGGATGGTCTACCCGATGTGGTGATCGGGTACTGATGAGCAGCCTGGATCCCGGTTGTCATCTCCCACAACAAGGAGAGGACAATGACCTATCACAACCTGTCTATGCAGCTGACCAAGCTGTTTGAAGCCTACTGTATCGCCTTGTCCTTGCGGGACATGGTGCGGGTTCGCGTGCGCCTGGTGCGTTTTGCCCATCGTGCCCGCCGTCTCAACCAGCATCGGCTGGCCCGCGAAGCCTTTATGGCCGCTGGACAGCTGGGGCGTGACATTCAGAAGGTGTCGCCATGAGAGCCGAACTGCTGGCCTGGATGGCGCAGCGCCCCCCAATGACCGCCAGCCAGATGATCGAGGCGGGCGTGCTTGAGGAGCTGGCTATCTCGGGGCGCGAGAATCTGGTGACCTGCCTGTGCGAGATGTGCAAAAGCGACACCTGCCCGGTGAGTGCCGTCAAAGCCCCTGAAACCCATCTGTATCAAGGCCGCAGCCCGCGTCGTGGTTGGGTCAATGTCTATCGTATTCGCGGAGTCCATCATGACTGAGCAAGAGAGAGAAGTGAGCGAGATCGTGACCTGGCTGGGCAAGCGGGAGTTTCCTGCCCTGGCTGGCTACACCACCCCGCTTGGGCAGCAGCTGTATGAGGTGATCACCGATGTGTTGTCGTTCGCCTCGATGGCGGCCCGCAAGGCCAGTATCGCCGAACGCAAACTGGATGACCTGGTGATGAGTCTGCCCAGTAATGCCCACGCCTATCACGAGTTGAAGCGACTCCTGGAGGAGATCCATGCGCAAGGCACCCCAGCGCAGAGCCCGCTTATGGTGCTGGTTAAACAGGCGATCGAACACTCTGGCCGCCATGACATCGAGCAATGCTGCGGCGGCAGTTGCAACAAGCAACGTAATCTCGAACACCTGACCGCGCTGGAGATCGGCACCGAGCTGTTTTACCAGGAGATCGTCAATCTGGGGTCACAGGTTGTGGCACTGGAGCAGGAGAACCGTCAGTTAACATCCCGTTTGAATGCCCTTAAAGGAGGCGCCCAATGATGTTCTATCGCTGTGATGATGTGCCGGTTTGGCAAGCCTGGTGCCAGTACCATCAAGAGCTGAAGGCGATGCAGCAGGCCGCCCGCACCTTTGCCGAGTCGCTGGATGCTGAACCGGTCTATGGTGCCTCTGTTTATGGCCAGATCCTGGTGGGGATTGCCCCCCGCCATTTTGATGACCGGAGTGATAAAGCGCTATGGAGTGAGCCCGGTTATGGTGGGGTCAGGGTGCCCCGGCAGTATGTGCCAAAGGGCCAGTTAAAAGCCGGTGCCCAGTTGCGTGAGCGCTTCCCTGATGGCCGCCCAGCCGTGGCGGCAGATCGTGCCAGGCTGGCCCCGCTGTGGGAGGCGCTGGGGGTTGATATGCCAGCGGTGGCCAAGGCCGGTTCAACCTTCTTTGGTTATGATGGCCAGTTTTACTTTACCACCCTGCTGCGTGCCCCGAACGCGACGGTTATTGATGAGCATGAGTTCAAGCAAGCCCTGCAACTGAGCCAAGCCGCACAGGCTACCCGATAGGCCACTTCCTGTTTTACCCCCTTTTATGAGGCACCGTTTGGTGCCTTTTTTGTTGGTGTTTTGTTCGCAAATTCGCCGCCACTTTCGTATAATTAATTTATGTGGCGGAGGAACGAAAATTGATTGAAACAAAACGCCGACCTGGCCGCCCCCGTAAAGAGAAGACCCTGGACGGTGCAACCCGTAGCAAGCGCCTGCGAGCCAAGCGAACGGAAGATGGCACCAAGGAACTGCGCCTGGTGGTTGATGCTGCGACGGCTGATTTGTTTCATGCCTTGCGTGAGCAAAGCGGGTTCGGCCAGCGAGAACAGTCAGACTTCTTTGCAGCCATGCTGCTCAAGGTGGCCGGTCGTGACTGGCTTGGTCCCGCGTTTACGCTCCCTATCGAGAAGGAGGCATCATGACAGCACGCAAGACCCTGTATGGCCTGGTGCACAAGGGGGCCGAGGTGAAGTTCGGTTGCCTGCCTACCGACGAACGGGACACGGCCTATCGCGATTGGCTGGCGATGCGCACCGGTCAGCGCTCTTGCAAGGGGCTGACCGAGTTACAACTGGCCGCCCTGGTACGCGAGCTGAAACGGGATGGCAGCCTGGCGGACTATCGCCCTGGTGGAAAAGCACCGGACCGGCCAACCGATGCCCAATGGCGCAAGCTGGCCGCGCTGTGCAAGGAGTTGAACTGGCAAGGTGGACTGGATGACCCGGCGCTGGACAGGTTCTGCCAGCGTACCGCACACGTCAGTAAAGCCAGGTTCCTGACCAAGGGCCTTATCAGCCAGGTCATCACCGGATTGGAAAAATGGATTGCAGGAGGGGCCCAGTGAGCCGTATTGACCCCCGTTATGAAGTGGTATCACCCAGCACTCAAGAAGAGTTGCAGGCGCTACTTGAGGAACAATGGCCGGATCGTCGCGTTCCGGCCCATGAGTTCCACCAGCTTATCCAGATGAACACCCTGGATATGAGTATTTTGAAAAGCCATCTGGGCTGTAATCGTGCCTGGTACAACACCCATGAGCTGGCCGAGTGGCTATGGAAGAGGAGCAATTATCATGATGACGACCAATGAGCCGCGTCTGTGCATCAAGCCGTGTCGGGATGTATTGACCTTGAAGAAGCGGGCAACCCATGGGGCCATCAAGGGCACCGAGTTCTTTGCCTTTCGTCTGTCAGGCTGGTTTATGTTTGTGCGGGAGGTGCCGGATAATGGCCCTCGTACTGGTGAGCAGTTGAGTCTTTTCTAAGGCCGACGTATGGTACGTGCATTTCCGAATGAATATGAGGGCAATATGATCCGAGTTGTATTAGGGTTCCTGATTACCCATGATTAGCAGTCACCCCGAACTATACTGATCTTATGCACAGTTATCGAGGAGCGAGATCATGGCCAAAAGCAAAGTCCAATTCCAGAAAGGCTACAGCCTGTTTGAGCTTCTCAAGGACTATGGCACTGAAGCTCAGTGCGAAAACGCGTTGTTCACTTGGCGTTTTCCTCACGGCTTTGTCTGCCCTGAATGTGCCAACAAGACCTGTTGTCACCTGAAAAGTCGGCCACGCGTGCTGCAATGCAA
>NZ_NEVB01000202.1:0-28774 GCF_002259925.1 Aeromonas sp. A35_P
GTCAGGGATAGCCTGGTCCAGGGAGAGTTTGGCAAACAGACGCATTGAGGCAATTTCGTAGAGTGCGTCCTCCATGGCGCCGTCGCTGAGGTTGTACCACTGCTGCATACAGTGAATGCGGAGCATGGTATCGAGTGGGTAGGGACGACGCCCGTTACCAGCTTTGGGATAGACGGGTTCGATGACCCCCAGCATCCTTGGCCATGGGAGCACAGCCTCCATGCGAGCCAAGAATATCTCTTTACGGGTTTTACGGCGTTTGCCATTGAACTCGCAGTCCGCGAAGGTGAGCTGGTGACTCATGCTGAACCTCATCCCTGATGCCAAGTGGGGTTCATGATCTCACATCAAGGACTTGTTCGCACTTTCCCTAGGAGAGAGATCTCCCAACGCATACATACCGAGTCGGATTTCTTCCCACCTAGTGGCATTCATCAATCGCACCAGTTCCACCATGCCCTCACCCAATCCAGATTCACTGACGCAGTGGCCACAGACATCCCTCAATCCTATGGCTGACTGGCGTATGTATATGCCCTTCAATGAAAAGCGCGCAATCATTAGCAAGGTATTATCGTGCAGTAAATCCCTTCACCACCGTCCAATCAATCACTCCCCCAACCTCTCCGCCAACCCTGAATACCGCTCGGTCTTTTTCCGCACCGCCTGTGCCAACAGGGCGCGGTCGCCGTAGAGATCGAGGCGCGCCTTGGCGCGGGTGATGCCGGTATAGACCAGCTCGCGGGTCAGCAGCGGGTTGGGGCTGTCCGGCAGCACCAGCACGGTATGGGCAAACTCCGAGCCCTGGGATTTGTGGATGGTCATGGCGTAGACGGTCTCGTGGGGCGGCAGCCGGCTGGGCAACAGCGCCCGCAGGGTGCCGTCCGGCTGCTCGAACCACACCTTGAGCCGCCCGCTTTCATCGGGCAGGCAGAGCCCCATATCGCCGTTGTAGAGGCCGACGCCGTGGTCGTTGCGCACCACCATCACGGGGCGACCGGCATACCAGTCGCCATCGCGGGCAATCAGGCCAGCCCGTGACAGGGCCAGTTCGAGCCGCTCGTTGAGCCCCTCGACGCCAAACGGGCCATCGCGCAGGGCGCAGAGGATCTGAAAGCCGTTGAACGCCTTGAATACGGCGGCGGGTGCCTCCCCCGCGCGGGCCGCCTTCAGATAGCTGCCGTAACCGGCCACCCCCTGGGCAATCAACTCGTCATAGGCCTCCCCCGCCCAGGGGTGCAGGCTGATATCCCTAAAGCCCATACCCCAGACAGCCTCCACCGCCACCGCATCGCCGCTGTTGCAGGCGCGCGCCAGCTGGCCGATGCCAGAGTGCTGATCGAAGCGCCAGCTCTTGGAAAGCAAACAGAGGCTGTCACGCACCGGTGCCCCTGCAGGCGTGCCCTGCAAGCGGTAGCCGGTCTGGCGGGAGAGCCAATCCGCCTGGGCGGGGCTGATGCCCTGCTCGATAAAGCTGCAGATATCGCCGAGCACGGCCCCCGCCTCCACCGAGGCGAGCTGATCCTTGTCGCCGAGCAGAATGAGGCGAGCGTGGCTCGGCAGCGCATCGAGCAGGCGCGCCATCATCGGCAGGTCCACCATGGAGGCCTCGTCCACCACCAGCAAGTCGAGGTGCAGCGGGTTGCCTTTGTGGTGGCGGAATTGGCTGCGCCCCGGGATCACCCCAAGCAGCCGGTGCAGGGTGCCCGCCTCGGTGGGGATGGCTTCCACCCACTCGGGGGGCAAGTCCAACGCCTGCAGGGCAGCGCCGATACTCTCGGTGAGGCGCGCCGCCGCCTTGCCGGTGGGGGCCACCAGCCGGATCGCCGGGGCCTTGCCCGCTTGCAGGCCGGTCTCCACCAGAATGGCCAAAAGCTTGGCGACCGTGGTGGTCTTGCCGGTGCCGGGGCCACCCGAGATCACCGCAAAGGGGCGCGCCGCCGCGGTGGCCGCCGCCAGCTTCTGGCCGTTGCAGCAGAGCGCTTCGGGCACCAGCGCATCCAGCTTGCTCAGGTCGTTTGCCGCCTGGGCGCTGACCAGCAGCGCCTCGATGGCGGGCCACTCCACCTCGTTTGGGAACACCAGATCCAGGTACTTCTCGATAAAGTGGCGGGCCGAGAAATCCGGCGCGAGGCGGGCCTTGAGCAGAGCCCCGAACACCAGGCCGTAGTCGCGGGCAAAGAGGCGCGACAGGGCCGGGGCTATCTCCGGCCATTCGGCGCGCTCGCTTAATGCACGCAGATAGCGGGCCACCCCCAGTTCAAAATCGTGGTAGCGGGTGAGGTAGAGCCGCCCGTGCCAGAGCCGCAGCGGCCAGCGGGGGGCTTCCCCATCATGCTGCTCGGTGCCAACCAGGGGGCTTGCCGCAAACAGGGCGGGCCAGCTCGCAGGATCCGCCAGATCGGCTAGCAGATCCCGGCCCTGATCCGGATCCAGCCCGAACGGGCGCAAGGATCCGGCAGATAACATTTCAAGCGGCAGGCAGACATGGCCGCGCCCCAGCTCGAAGCAGGCGAGCGCCGCCCCCAGCACCAGCTCGGGGCCACCGCCCAGATCGGCCACCAGTTTGGCAAATTGCAGATCCAGCTGGCGGATGCGCCCCGCCAGCGCCAGGGCCTTGAGCCGTTCGATCATGACTACGCTCTTCATGCTTCTACCCCGTTATCCGAAACTTGTGCGAGGGCGGGCGTAGCCCTCTCGCTAAACAGCCGATCCAGCCCCTGCACCAGCTCGCGACTGGGGCGAGTATGGAAGATCCCCCCCTGCGGCATGCCGCGCAGGAACAGATAGAAGACGCCGCCAAAGTGCTGGTCGAAGTCGTAGCCCGGCAGACGCAGGGAAAGCAGCCGATGCAGCGCCAGCGAATAGAGCTGGTATTGCAGGTCGTAGCGATGCTCCACCATGGCCTGCTCCAGCGCCGGCCGGCTGTAGTCGGCCGGGCTCATGCCAAGGTGGTTGGATTTGTAGTCGAGCAGATACCAGCGCCCCTGCCACTCGAACACCAGGTCGATAAAGCCCTTGAGCATCCCCTGCACGGTGGCGAAGCTGAGGGGCTTGTTGCCCCGCGACAGCGGGTCGTGCTGCTGGCAGAGCGCGGTCAGCGCCGGTGCCGTCACCCGCCCCATGGGCAGGAAGAACTCCAGCTCCACCTGCTTGCGCTCGGGGGCCAGATCCCGCAGCCGCACCGGCTCGCCAAAGCCCGTTTCAAGCGGCGTATCCAGCACCGCCTCCACCTGCTGTTGCAGCACGGGGGCCCAGCTTTCATCGAAGCCATCCTGCGCCAACAGGGTGGCGATATGCTGCGCCAGCGAGTCGCCGCCGGCGCTCTGAAAGTCGATGGTCTCGAACAGGCTGTGCAGCAATGTGCCGGGGCGCGCCCCCTTCGGGAAGGTGAAGATGGAGGGCTGGGGCGCCTGCACTGGCTCTTCGGCAGCCAGCGCCGCCGCCTCGGTGACCACCTCGTCATCGAAGCCGGGGTTGGCCAATACGCCCTTGCTGTGACCGTGGCCCTGGGCCGCCAGCCCGGAGTAGGAGCTGATCCACCAGTCCCGCTCAAGGGTGCCGCCAAAGCGGCGCACCCGGGGCTCGCCCAGTTGCTCCTCTTCTAGCGGCAGCGGGGCCGGGCGGGTGAGCGAGGGCTCACCGACGGCCACCCCGGGCAGACCCTGGGCAAGCGAACTGAGGGCGGTGGCCAGGGTCATGGCGTCCCCCTCTTCGCCTTTTTGCAGCAGGTAGCCGATGGCGGTCTGGTGCAGGTCGGTCTTCTCGGACTTGCCGTTGCCGGAGCGCACCGGCGCCAGCCCCAGCCAGGTGGCGTAGACCCCCCGGGTCAGCGCCACGTAGAGCAGCCGCAGATCCTCGGCGAGGCGCTCCTTGTCGGCCTCTGCCAGGGAATCCTCGGCACCGGTCAGATCGAGAATGGTGCGATTGCCCGCCGCATCGGCCTCGTGATAGAGGGGAGTATCGGCGCTGCGGTGGCTGCAGATAAAGGGGAGGAACACCAGCGGGTACTCCAGCCCCTTGGATTTGTGGATGGTGACGATCTGCACCAGCTTGCGCTCGGACTCCAGCCGCAGTATCTGCTCCGCATCCTGACCGCTCTGGCGGTTTACCGCCTCCCCCAGCCAACGCAGCAGGGCGTATTCGCCGTCCAGCTCGCTGCTCACTTGCTGGAGCAGTTCCCCCAGATGGAGGAAGTTGGTCAGCCGCCGCTCCCCGTAGGGGCTCGCCAAAAGCGATGCGGCGAGATTGCGCCGGTGCAGCAGGGCCCGCAGCATGGCCAGCACGCCGCGCTTGTGCCAGACCTTGCGGTACTCCATAAACTCCTGCACCGCGCTCTCCCACGCCCGCTCGTCGGAGGCAAGCTCGTCGAGGGCCTTGGCGTCGAGATCGAACAGGCCAGTGGCGAGCGCCGCCCGCAAACTTCTCTCCTCACTCGGGTTCTGGCAGGCGTGCAGAATGAGCAGGATCTCCCGCGCCTCCACCTGCTCCAGCACGCTCTCGCGATTCGACAGATAAACCGAGGCGATGGCGAGGCGTGCCAGCTCCTGCTGCACCAGCTTGCCCTCGGCACCGGTGCGCACCAGCACGGCGATATCCCCCGCTTTCACCGGCTCACTGCCGATCAGCGCCTTGCCCTCCCGGGCCAGGGTCAGCAGGCGGTGGATCTCCGCAGCCGTGGCGCGGGCCATCTTGTTCTGGTAATCCCCCCGGTTGAAGGTGGGCTGGCCGGTGAGCTGCCAGCAGTGCAGCACGGGGGCGGTTTCACCGTCGAGGCGCAGCGCCTTGCTCTTGCCCTGCGCCTCCACCGGCAGGAAGGGGATATCCGCCTCGTAGATAAAGGGATCCTTGGCCCGCTCGAACAGGCCGTTGACCGCCCCCACCAGGGCACCGCTGGAGCGCCAGTTGCGCCCCAGGGTGTAGTGGGCGCTCACATTTCGCCGCGCCTGAATGTAGGTAAAGATGTCGGCGCCGCGAAAGCCGTAGATGGCCTGCTTGGGGTCACCGATCATCAGCAGCGCCGTGTCCTGGTGGCCGCCATATAGCCGATGGAAGATGCGGTACTGCTGGGGGTCGGTATCCTGAAACTCATCGATCATCGCCACCCGGTAGGTGGTGCGAATGCGCTCGCAGAGCCGCTCGCCAAGGCTAGAACCCAGCGCCCCGTCGAGGTCTTTGAGCAGATCGTCGAACGAGAGCTGATGGGCCTGGCGCTTGCTGGCCTGCATCCGGCTGCGCACCACCACGGCGGCCCGCTGCAGGATAAGGTCGCGAATGCCGGGACGGCTCGCCAGCAGCGCGTCGATCTCGCTGAACAGCGGCAGGGTTGGCAGCTCGCCCCCTTTCTTGAGGTTCGCCTCCAGCACCGTCTGGCCGAAGCGATCCAGCTCCTTGGGAATGGCGTAGCCGCTCGCCTCGTCCTGCGCCCAGTCGGCTATCTTGGCGAGCCACCCCTCGTAGTTCTTGCCGGTGTAGCGGCTGATCTGGCCGTCGGTCTGGCGGCGGATCTCGTCCACCTGCGCCAGCCAGGCCTCCTTCACCGCCTCGATGCGACTCATGGCCACCTGATGGCGGGCGGCGAGGGTCTCGTCCCCCGCCGGCGGGCGCATCTCCAGCTCGCTGTTGTCGAGCCAGCCGTTCATCTCACGCAGCAGGGCCGCCGGGCTTGGCCAGAGCGCGCGCACGGCGCTCGCCAGGGTTTTATCCACCGGATAGAACTCGGCGCGCCAGTAGTCGCTCACCGCCTGCAGCCTGAGCTGGCTGTCGTCGGTGAGAAATTCGGTTTCGAAGAGGGCGCCTGACTCGAAGGCGTTCTGTTTCAGCATCCGCTGGCAGAAGCCGTGGATGGTGAAGACCGCCGCCTCGTCCATCTGCCGTTCGGCAGCCAGCAGGCGGCGGGCCGCCAGCTCGTGATCCTCCACCTCAGCCAGCAGCTGGGCCAGCAGGGCATCGCCGCTTTGCCCGCGCATAAAGGCGAGGCGCGCCTCGTGGATGCGACCACGGATCCGCCCGCGCAACTCGGCGGTGGCCGCCTCGGTAAAGGTCACCACCAGGATCTCGGTCACCGACAGGGGCCGCTCGTGAGCGCTGGGCTGACCGGCGTCTTCCCCCTCTTCAATGAGCGGGCCATGACCCAGCAGCAGGCGCAGATAGAGGCCGGCGATGGTGTAGGTTTTGCCGGTACCGGCGGAGGCCTCGATCAGCCGCTCGCCATGGAGGGGAAAACGCAGGGTATTGAGCGGGTTAGCCATTATTGCAACTCCTCCAGCGCCTTGATCAGCGGGGTCAGGTGTTCGCGGGCCAGCGCCTGCAGCTGGGCCAGCACCTCGTCATCGAGCTCCGGGAAGCAGCGGGCGACGTAGACGTCCTGCCCCTCCCCCGTCACCATGTAACCGCCGTTGAAGCAGGCGAGCGCCGCCTTGTCGGCGGCCTCCGGTTTCTCCGGATCCTTCTCGATCGTCTTGATCCACTCCCAGGCGGTGCTGGGGAAAAACGGCAGCGGCCGCTTCATCCCCTGCATCCAGAGCGCCACCAGGGCCGCCAACTTGGGCCGAGCCTCGTCAGCAGCGAGTACAGGCAGGCGCAGGCTCTGCTTGGCGTCGAACAGCAGGGTGTCACCGGGGGCGCAGCTCAATGAGAGGCAAAGGTGCTGGATCCAGCCCAGCAGCAGATCCTTGCCGTTGAAGCTGCCGGGTTTGATCACCAGCAAGCGCCCCTTCTGGGTGTCGATCCACCCCTGCAGCTGGCCCTGGGTCAGGGAGATATCGATCTCCACCGCCTGTTTGTCCGCCTCATTGGCCGCCACCCAGGGCCGTAGCCGCGCTGCCAGCTTGCCCATCTCGGCATCCAGATCGTCCAGCAGCAGGCTGCCGAACCAGCCCTGGGGCAGCAGGCCGGAGAGCTGCAGGCGCTGGCGACGCTCCTCGCTCTCCCCCTGTGCCAGATGGGCATCGAGCAGCAGCGCCTTAAGTTGATAATTTTGCAGGCCGTCCAGCTCGAACGGCTCGCTGTCCTCGATCTCGGCCTCGTCCAGCTCGAACCACACCTTGAGGCGGCGGTTGAGGAAATACTTGGCGGGCTGGCGATAGAAGCGCAGCAGCTCCGCCAGCTCCAGCCCCTGCTCTTTCCCCCATTCGGGGGGCAGCGGCAGCTCGCCGCTCTGGAAGTTGGCGGCCCCGCGCTGAGGATTCAGGGCCGGCAGCCAGTCGGCGGCATAGGTGAAGAGGCCGGAATCCGCCTCTGGATAGAAGTAGCTGCGGCTGTAGGGGGTGAGCGGGTGTTCGACGATCAGGTGTTCGAGCAGCCGCTTGCCGGACGTCTCGTCATCGAGGTCCTCATCCCCCGCCAGCACGAAGCCCTGGCGCACATAGTCGATGAGCTCCGCCAGCAGCACGGAGGGCACCTTCTCGCTGTTGTCCTGGGCGCTGAACCCCTGATAGCTGATGTAGAGCCCCTGCTGGGCGCTGAGCAGCGCCTCGAGGAAGAGGTAGCGGTCGTCGTCGCGACGGGAGCGATCCCCGCGCCTGCCCGCCACCGCCATCAGGTCAAACCCCATGGGGGGCAGGGTGCGCGGGTAGACCCCGTCGTTCATGCCGAGCAGACAGACCTGCCGGAAGGGGATGGAGCGCATCGGCATCAGGGTGCAGAAGTTGACCTGACCGGCGAGGAAGCGCTGGCTGGAGCGGGACTCCCCCAGCACGCTGCCGAGGTAATCCTGCAGTAGATCGGCACTGATGGCCTGCTCGAAGCGCGCCTCGCCGAGCTGGGCGAGCCAGTCAGCCAGCTGGCTGCGGATCAGCTGCAACTGGCGCTCTTCATCCTCGTCGGCCAGATAGAAGCGCTCCAGCAGTTCGTTGAGGCAGGCGATCCACTCGGGCAGCTCCTGCGCCTGTTGCAGGCGGGGCAGAAATTCCGCCAGCGAGTCGACGAACCAGGCGAGCTTGCCGAGCGCCAGCCCCTGCTGACCTTCGATATCGGCGTAAGGCAGGATGCCCGCCACCGGCTCGCCGTCGCCCATGGCAAAGCCGAGCAGCATGCGGCGCAGGCCGAACAGCCAGCTGTTGCCGGAGAGGCGCGGCAGATCGAAGCGCTCCGGGTAGCCGTCATCCAGCCCCCAGCGGATGCCGGTCTCCTGCACCCAGCGTCGCAGCTGGTTGAACTCGTCGTCATCGAGCTCGAAGCGGCGCAGCACGGCGGGCACCTCGAGAATGGCGAGCAGCTCGCCGGCTCCCAGCCGGGCATTGGGCAGTCTCAGCAGGGCGAGGAAGCTCTGCAGCAGCGGGCTCTCCTGGCTCGCCGCCCGATCGGATACCGCGAAGGGGATCTGGCCTCTCGCCCCGAATACCGCCTGAATATAGGGGCCGTAGCTGTTTACATCCGGCATCATCACCACCACGTCTTTCGGGGTGAGGGTGGGGTCCTGCTCGAACAGCGCCAGCAGCCGGTCGTGCAGCACCTCGAGCTCGCGCATGGGGCCGTGGCAGGCGTGGATCTGCAAGGATCCATCGGCCGGATCGAGCGGGCTCTTGTGCTGGCTGCTGTCGAGATCAAACTGGCCGGCCCCCCGCTCGGCCAGCTCCAGCACATCTTTCTGGATGGCGCGCAGCAGCCTGATATTGCCCTTGGCATCCAGCTCGTCGATATCGACAAAGGCCTCGATTTGCGGCACCTCCAGCTCCATCAGCTGGTGCAGGTAGTCGCGCCCCAGCTTGCCCATGGAGGCGAGCAGCGGGTTGGCGGGGCCCTGCAGGGTGTCGAGATCGGTGCCCGGCTTGAGCTTGTTTTCGAGGCGCGCCAGGGTCTTTCTGTCCAGCAAATCCCCCCAGTAGTAGCGGCAGGGGTTGGTGACGAACAGGTGTACCTCCACCTCATCCCGACTGCCGAGGGCCAGCAGCGCCTCCACGTAGCGCGGCGGCAGCGCCGAGATGCCGAACACGAAGACCCGCCGGGGCAGCTTGCCCGGCAGCGTGGCGGTACGTTGCAGCTCGTGGATAAACTCCTCGTAGAGGTTGGCTCTGTGGTAGCCGCTGGGGGCCAGCGCCAGGGTGCGGGCCACCAGCTCGCGCCACAGCTCGGGCTGCCAATCCTGACCGCTCACCCCGGCCAAGTCCTTACTCAATCCCTCCCCTTGTTCCCAGCGGGCGATCCAGTCCGGCCGGTAGACCAGATACTGGTCGAACAGATCCGCCACCTTCTGGCAGAGCTGCCATAGCCGTACCTGCTCGAGATCCTGCAATGACTCCGCGTCATCCCCGCCCAGATAGGCGGCCAGCGGCGCAAAGGCGGGGCGGTCGAGCAGGGCGGGCAAGATGGTCATCAGCTGCCAGCTCATGGATCCCTTGTTGTAGGGACTCTGGCGCGGTACGTCCGCCAGCACCCGGGTGAACATCTCCCAGATAAAGCTGGCGGGCAGCGGGAAGTCGATATTGGCGGCGATGCCGAAGGCTTTGGCCAGCTCCAGCTTGAGCCACTGGGCCATGCCCGGGCTCTGCACCAGGATCTGCTCGCGCTCGAAGGGGTGAGCGAGGGGGGTCTGCCGGATGCGGCTCACCAGCAACTCTTTGAGCAGATCCAGCTGATTGGAGTGGTAGAGGGTAAACATGGGCAATTCCCGCCAGTGCAAAAGAGGGGTCAGCGCGGGAAAACCTCAAGGATCCCCGTCACGTCACAGGTATCGGGATTGTCGGGGATCGGGGGATAAGATGCAAAAGGCGCTTGTTGTCGCCGATCACGTCGCCGTCATCCATCGCAGGCAAATGTGACGGGCATAAAAAAGCCGGTGCAATTGCACCGGCCAAAAGGCGTTGGAAAACTCGAACCTGCGGGGTTTACCAGTTCTTGCCGAGGCGGCCATCCAGGCTGAAGGCCCCTGCACCGGCCGCCGCCAGGGCCAGGAAACCACCGGCCACGGAGACGTTCTTCATGAACATCAGCATCTGCATCTGATCGGCAGGCTGATAGTGGAAAATAAAGGCGGCCATCAGGGTGAAACCGGCCATCAGCACGGAGAGGCTGCGGGTAAACAGGCCCAGCATGATGGCGAGGCCACCACCCAGCTCCAGCAGGATCACCAGCGGCAGGATGAAACCGGGCACGCCCATGGCTTCCATATACCCCTGGGTACCGGCGTAACCGCCGATCTTGCCCCAACCCGCAATCACAAACATCAGAGCCAGCAGTACGCGACCCACCAGCAGTGCCAAATCTTTCATCTTGTCCATTTCAATATCCTCGTTTTGCGTCACATCACCGCTGACTGCTTCAGGGTAGGTCAAATAACAGGGCTTGGCTGGCACTCATGGCCACCAGATCCCATTTGGGCTCATCACGACTGAGTACCCCGTCGCCGGGTCGGGCAGCCAGACCGTTGGCGGTCAGCTCCCCTGAAATCATCTGCAGGTAGCCGTGTCGGCCGGCCAGCTCCCAGGTGAGGCTCTCACCCGGTTCAAGCTGCAACCGCCAGACGCGGGCCTGCTGGCGGATCCTGAAGGATCCTGCTTCGCCATCCGGTGACGCCACCAGCGTCATGCCCGGATTGGCTTCAATCTTCTTCTGCTGATAACCGGGTGTCGTGCCGTGTTCGTTCGGCTCTATCCAGATTTGCAGCAGGGAGAGCGGCTCGGTCTGCGAGGGGTTGTACTCGCTGTGCCGGATGCCGGACCCCGCGCTCATCAGCTGGAAATCCCCCGCCGGGATCTGCTCGGCATGGCCGAGGCTGTCCTTGTGCTCTATGGTGCCTTGCAGCACGCAGGTCAGGATTTCCATGTTGGCGTGAGGGTGGGTCGCGAAACCGCCACCCGGCGCCACCAGATCCTGATTGATGACCCGCAGCACTGAATGCCCCATCCAGTCCGGGTCGTAGTAGTGCCCGAAGGAAAAGCTGTGGCGCGCATCCAGCCAGCCGAAGTTGGCCTTGCCGCGCGCTTCTGCGGCTCTCAATTTCATCATGGTGTGCTCCTCACGTACCGATACGGTTAATTAACGCTGCTTGCCGCTACCGATGCCGAACGGAATGCGGTAGTCGCTGCTCTGCTCACCCAGGCTCACGGTCAGGTTGCCCTGGGTGCGGCTCGGGATCTGCACCTGCTGGCTGCCCATCAGGTTGGCATGGACGGAGGCAACAAGGTCGCCAGACTCGTCACGCACTTCCAGCATGGGGTTGCCCTTGCCTTCCACCGCGGCGGTGGCGTGCCAGTTCACAAACAGCACGCCCGGGGCGGCGTTGAGGTCAGCCGGGACGGAAGCCTGAGCAAAACCTGCGGTCATCAGGCCTGCAACGGCCAGCATCTTGATTACGTTTTTCATGTTCATTCACTCTCTTGGTTTTATGTCATTGCCAAGGCCGCTGTGGCCAGAATCAATGCATCCATGCAAGAGGTCATTCAAATAGTGTGTTGTTCTTTCACCGAAGTCAGACGCCCTGATTGAGGGGGTCACAGTCTGGAACTACCCGTTTATTTGGCTGCTTGGCGTTCCTGCCTAAGCGTTGATTGAATATTAAAGACACTTGGCCTAACTTGTTAGCGAGATAAACTGGCAAACATGTTCAAAAAAATTGAAGGCAATTTATGGCCAAGGAACTGAACAAGGAACGGGCGCTGACCCTGGAAGCCATCCGGGTGCTGGATGCCATCGACCGCCGTGGCAGCTTCGCGGCGGCGGCCGACGAACTGGGCAAGGTGCCCTCGGCCCTGAGCTACACGGTACAGAAGCTGGAAGACGAGCTGGACGCCATGCTGTTCGACCGCAGCGGCCACAGAACCAAGTTCACCCCGGCGGGTCGTATGCTGCTGGAGCGGGGTCGGGTTCTGCTGGAAGCGGCCGAGCATCTGGTGGGCGAGACCCGGGCGCTGGCCCGCGGCTGGGAGACCGACATCACCATCGCCGTCGATGCCCTGGTGCCGCTGCAGGCGCTCTATCCCCTGGTCGAAAGGCTGGCCGAGCTGACCGATACCAGGCTGAGGTTTCGCGCCGAGGTGCTGGCGGGCAGCTGGGAGTGTCTGGAGGATGGCCGGGCCGACCTGCTCATCTCCTCCCTCAATCCCGACATCATGATGACCGGCATCAAGCACCAGCCGCTGCAGGAGGAGGTGATGCTCTATGTCGCCCACCCGGATCATCCTCTGCATCAGGAGCCCGAGCCTCTGGCGGACGATACCCTGCGCCGCTACCGGGCCATCGCAGTGGCCGACTCGGCGCTGCGCAAGCCGGTGCTCACCTATCGCCTGCTCGACAAGCAGCCGCGGCTCACCGTCAGCACCATGGGCGAGAAGCGTGACGCCCTGCTGGCCGGACTCGGCATCGGCACCATGCCGCAAAGCTGGATTGAAGAGGACATCAAGGCCGGACGGCTCAAGGTGATCAGTCCCGAGTATCGCCACCAGCTCCAGGTCGTGCTGGCCTGGCGGCGCGACACCATGGGCAAGGCCAAGAGCTGGCTGATCCGGGAGATCCCCAAGCTGTTTCCCTGCAAGGGGGAATAAATGTCTGCCGCGTGAGGACGGCGGCGCAGGAAGTGCCGAAACTGAGCCCCTGTCTTGACGGCGGGCTCAGATTCGAGGAAAAGAAAAAAGCGGCCCTCTTGCGAGTTCCGCTCAATGCCAGGAAAGAATAAAAAACCTTGCGGTTTAAAAAACCCTTAAATTGGAAGCAAACAATCGATTTCTCAACCAGGAAGGTCTTGAATCCGATTCGTTTTGAATTATGCGCGATGTTTTATGCGCCACCAGCAAAATGTTGAACGGTTGAAGGATATGCACCGCAGAGTATCACTATCTGCAACCTTCGAGCGCGACTGGTCTGGCCATTTCAATCGATTACGTCGGGTTTGTTTCCTCTGGTTTTTTAAAGTGTCAGTATCTGAGCCCATAACGACAAAAGAACTCAATTTCTGCCACAACATAAAAATGCAGATAAAGGAATAGTTGCATGACCTACAGCCAGACCCTGGCCAACAATATTCTCGACACTCTGAAGAAGACCCTGACCGACAAGGGGATCCGCTATCAGACCCTGGCGGAAGCCATGGGGGTTTCCATCGCCACCGTCAAACGGATGATGAACAAGCCCTCCCTGCCGTTCGATACCCTGCTGGAGGTGTGCCACCTGGTAGGGCTGTCGTTCGAAGAGCTGCTGGACCGCACCCAGGACGCCCAGAGCCGGCGCGCCGTCTTCACCCAGGAGCAGGACGAGGCGTTCCACAATGAGCCAGGTCTCTATGCCTTTCTTGCCAACATCTTCTGGCGCGACAAGACCCTGATCGATCTCAAGCGGGAGTACGGCCTGACCGACGCCTCCTGCTACCTCTATCTGCGCAAGCTGGAGAAGCTCGGCATCCTGCAGCTCGGCATCGACAACAGCTACCACTTCCTCATCAGCGAGCGGATCAGCTTCGAGCAGCACAGCCGCTTCGCCCGCCAGCAGGCGCGCCAGGCCATGTCGGTGCTGGGGGACTATCTGGTGGAGAACATGCACAAGTCCAACAACTACATGGCGCTGTGCCAGCTCCATCTCAACGAGAGCGAAGCGATGGCGCTGATCGAGCGGATGAAGGAGTACTGGCACCAGGAGCTCAAGCTCAATCGTCCCGCCATCGGCCATCAGGAACACAGCAAGACCTACACCATGTCGCTGCAACTGGCCGACTGCGGCTACCAGAGTTTCGACGACCTGATCCCCAATATCGACAACTGATCCCGGCGGATCCCGCGGGATCCGCCCCCCCCTTCCCAGGCTGACGTTGCGTGCCGACTCACCCCTGCTCCGCGAGCCGGGTTTGCTGCGGCTTGCCTGCGAGGGGCTGCAATATTCGTGTGTCGAGGTGAATGCGGATGGCATCCGGCCGCCAATGCTCGATGTCGCAATCCACCAGCGCTCCCCGCTCGTCGTAATTGACCCGCACCAGCCGCAGCACGGCGCTCCCCTCCGCCAGATTGAGGGCGCGGGCGATGGCGCCGCGCGCCGCCGAGGGGGTGATCTCGAGGCTCGCCCCGCCCTGGCCTATGCCATAGCGCTGCTGATAGAGCTCGGTGAGGGAGCTGGCCAGCGGCGCGCTGGCGATGTCGGGAAAGCGGCTGGCCAGCAGATGGTGGCTGACGTGCAGCACGGGGCGCCCATCGATCAGGCGCAGACGGCGAATTTCATAGAGCGGCGTAAAAGGCTCCAGCCCCATCCAGCGGCAGAGTTCGCTGCTGGCCAGCTCGCTGCCGTGGGCCAGTACCCGGGTCTCGGCGGTGCGTTGCTGCTCGCCGATCCACTGATGGAAATGGGTGTGGATGGCGGGATCGTAGGTGAGCCTGGGGGGCGCCACGAACCAGCCGCGCCGCTCGGCCCGGTAGATGAGGCCGTCCGCCTCGAGACTGGAGAGCGCCTCCTTGATGGTGATGCGGGTGGTGGCGAAGCGCTCGCTCAGGGCCCGCTCGGCCGGCAGCTGCTGGCCCGCCGCCAGCTGGCCGCTGCCGATATAGCGGCGCAGGGTCTGGCAAATCTGTTCACACTTGGAGGCGCGGCCATCGGCCGCAACCCGCTCGCTCAATCTCGGTTCGATCACGCTCATCTTCCTGTCGATCATCCTGGCTGCCGTGGCTGGTTCAACCCTCGCTGGAGTAGTCCAGCCTCACTCGGATTGAGAGTTGTAACCGCGCAGGATGACAGCGCCATGACAGGGCGATTGTCATCAAACTGCCATCAAAGCGCCCCGCCACCGTCATATTTCCCCTCTAGCATCCCTCTCGAACCTTAACTGACCTAGTCCAGAGGGATGGGATGATGAAAAGCGTGATCGCAAGTGCACTGGCCCTGGTGGCCATCAGCCAACCACTGTTTGCCGCCGAAAACATAGCGGATCTCGAAAAGGCCGCTCGCGGCGAAGGCCAGCTCAGCAGCATCGGCATGCCGGACAGCTGGGCCAACTGGAAGGATACCTGGCAGCAGCTCGGCAGCATCTACGGCATCAAGCATCAGGACACCGACATGAGCTCGGCCCAGGAGATCGCCAAGTTCGCCGCCGAGAAGGGCAACGCCACCGCCGACATCGGCGACGTGGGCGGCGCCTTCGGCCCGGTGGCGGTCAAACAGGGTGTCACCCAGCCCTACAAACCCTCCACCTGGGCCGACATTCCCAACTGGGCCAAGGATGCGGATGGTCACTGGATGCTGGCCTATACCGGCACCATCGCCTTCCTGATCAACAAGGATTTGGTCAAGGCCGCACCCACCAGCTGGCAATCCCTGCTGGGTGGCGACTACAAGGTGACTCTGGGTGACGTGGGCGTCGCCTCCCAGGCCAACAACGGCGTGCTGGCGGCGGCCTATGCCACCGGTGGCAGCGAGAAGAATCTCAAGCCCGCCCTGGAATTGTTCGGCAAGCTGGCCCAGCAGGGCCGTCTGTCGCTGAACGACCCGACCATCGCCAACATCGAGAAGGGCGAGGTGGAAGTGGGGGTGCTGTGGGACTTCAACGCCCTGAACTACCGCGACCAGATCGACCCCAAGAAGTTTGAGGTGGTGATCCCGAGCGACGGCTCCGTCATCGCCGGCTACACCACCATCATCAACAAGTGGGCCAAGAACCCCAACGCCGCCAAGCTGGCGCGGGAATACATCCTCTCCGACGCCGGCCAGATCAACCTGGCGCGCGGCTACGCCCGCCCGATCCGCAGCAACGTCACCCTGCCGGATGACGTCAAGGCCAAGCTGCTGCCGGCCGAGCAGTACGCCAACGCCAAGCCGGTCCAGGATCACGCCGCCTGGGAGCAAAGCTCCAAGGCCCTGCCGCGCCAGTGGCAGGAAACCGTCATGATCAACATGCAGTAAGGAGCAGCCAGTGCAACACAAGGTGATAGTGGTACTTGTGGATGGCCTCTCTGCCGAGGTAGCCCATTGCATGGGCTACCTCGCAGGCATGGTGGAGGCGGGGCAAGGGCTGCAGGCCACCCTGAGCTGCGCCCTCCCCTCCCTCTCCCGGCCTCTCTACGAGTGCATCCTGACCGGGACGACGCCGGTGGAGAGCGGCATCACCCACAACGGGGTGAGCCATCTGAGCCGGCAGGAGTCCATCTTCCATCTGGCCCGCGCGGGCGGCAAACGCACCGCGGCCGCGGCCTATCACTGGGTGAGCGAACTCTACAACCAGAGCCCCTGGCAAGCGGCCCGCGATCGCTTCACCCATGACGAGCGACTGCCGATTCAGCACGGCTGTTTCTACTGGGATGACGGCTACCCCGACAGCCATCTGCTGATGGATGGCGAGTGGCTGCGCAGCCAGTACGACCCCGATTTTCTCTTGATCCACCCGATGGGGGTGGATGACGCGGGCCACAGGTTCGGCCTCGACTCCCGTCAGTACCGCAATCAGGCACGCCGGATGGACAGCCTCTTGGCCGACCTGCTGCCCCAGTGGCTGGCGGAGGGGTATCAGGTGGTGATCACCTCGGATCACGGCATGAACAACGACTTGAGCCACGGCGGTACCCTGGCCGAGGAGCGCCGGGTACCGCTCTGGCTGTTTGGCGATGCGTTTGTGGCCCAGTGGCCGGCCGGCCCCGCCATGCAGCAGACCCAGCTCTGCGCCCTGATGGCCGACCTGCTGGGGGTTTCCCACGACAAGCCGGGCTGCCCGCCGCTGCTCAAGGCCGGCAACCTGCCGGAGGTACACTGATGATGCCCGCCACCACCGAGATCCTCGCGGATCAACCCGCCATCACCCGGCGCCGGCTGCGCCGCCACTGGCTGCCCGCTCTGGTGCTGCTGCCGTTCATCCTCCTGATGATCCTGTTCCAGCTCGCCCCCATGGCATGGGTGCTGGTGGGCAGTTTTCAGACCCCGGATGGCTGGGGCCTCGACTACTACCGGGAGATTTTGAGCTCCCCCTTCTACCTGCAATCGTTCGGCAACTCCTTGCGCATCGCCGGCATCGCCAGTCTGGCGGGGCTCGCCATCGGCACGCTCGGGGCGGCCGCGCTGCGCCACAGCAGCGAGCGGGTGAAACGGCTGCTGCTGGCCTTCGTCACCATGACCGGCAACTTCAGCGGGGTGCCGCTGGCGTTCGCCTTCATCATCATTCTCGGCATCAATGGCGCCGTGACCCTGCTGCTGAAATCCTGGGGCCTCATCGACGGCTTCAACCTCTACTCGGGCACCGGCCTCATCCTCATCTACACCTACTTCCAGATCCCGCTCGCCCTGCTGCTGCTCTATCCGGCGTTCGATGCGCTGCAGGATGAGTGGCCCCAGGCCGCTGCGTTGCTGGGGGCGAGCAAGGGGCAGTATGTGTGGCACGTGGCGCTGCCGGTGCTCACCCCCGCGCTGCTCGGCACCCTGATCATCCTGTTTGCCAACGCGGTGGGGGCCTATGCCTCCGCCTATGCCCTCACCACCGGCAACTTCAACCTGGTGACCATCCGGGTGGCCAGCCTGGTCTCCGGCGACATCTTCCTCGAGCCCAATATGGCGGCGGCGCTGGCGGTGATCCTGATGGTGCTGCTGGGGGTGGTGACGGCCGCCAACCAGTGGCTGCTGAAAAAGAGCTACGTGAACAAGGGGCAATCCCATGCATGATTTGACGCCGCGCTGGCCCAAGTGGGTGCTGGGGGCTCTGGTGGCCACCCTGCTGTTGCCGCTGCTGGCTACCTTTCTCTACTCCATCTCCACCCGCTGGGGGGCCACTCTGCTGCCTGACGGCTTCACCCTCGACTGGTATCTGAAGCTCTGGGGCGACCCGCGCTTTCTGGCGGCGTTTGGCCGAAGCCTCTTGGTCTGCTTCGCCACCCTGCTGCTGGGAACCCTGGTGCTGGTGCCCACCGTGCTGGTGGTGGCCTACTACTTCCCAAAGCTGGATCCCTGGATGAACCTGTTGATCCTGCTCCCCTTCGCGGTGCCACCGGTGGTCTCCTCGGTAGGGCTGCTGCAGATCTACGCCGACGGCGTCCTGCCCATTATCGGCACGCCGTGGATCCTGATCGGCACCTGGTTCACCGTGGTGCTCCCCTTCATGTACCGGGCACTGGCCAACAGCCTGCAGGGGGTGCCGCTGAAAGATCTGATGGATGCCGCCCACCTGCTGGGGGCGAGCAGCAGCCGCGCCTTCCTGCTGGTGGTGATCCCCTGTCTGCGCAAGGGGTTGCTGGCGGCGCTGTTTCTCTCGCTCTCCTTCCTGCTCGGCGAGTTCGTGTTTGCCAACATGCTGGTGGGCACCCGTTACGAGACCCTGCAGGTCTACCTCTACAACATGCGTTCGACCTCGGGCCACTTCACCAGCGCGCTGGTGATGAGCTACTTCCTGCTGACCCTGCTGCTCACCTGGGCGGCGAACAGATTTCATCGGTGAATCAACATGTTCCATCTAGAAGTGAATCAACTGCACAAATCCTACGGCGACACCAAGGTGTTCGAGGGGATCGAATTCGGCATCCGCAAGGGGGAGCTGGTGACCCTGCTCGGCCCCTCCGGCTGCGGCAAGTCCACCCTGCTGCGGGCGCTGGCCGGGCTCACCCCGGTGGATGGCGGTCAGGTGCGGGTGGCCGGTGAGGACATTACCTGGCAGGAACCCCAGAAGCGGGGTATCGGCATGGTATTCCAGAGCTACGCCCTCTTCCCCAACATGACTGTGTGGGACAACGTCGCCTTCGGCCTCAAGATGAAGCCCCAGCCGGGGCGGGATCTCGCCGCCAGCGTGCAGGAGGCGCTGGAGCTGGTGGAGCTGACCGGCTTCGAGCGCCGCTACCCGGCCGAACTCTCCGGCGGCCAGCGTCAGCGGGTGGCACTGGCCCGGGCGCTGGTGGTACAACCGCGGATCCTGTTGCTGGACGAGCCGCTCTCGGCGCTGGATGCCCGTATTCGCCGCAGCCTGCGCCAACAGATCCGCGAGATCCAGCAACGCCTTGAACTCACCACCATCTTCGTCACCCACGATCAGGAGGAGGCGCTCACCATGTCGGATCGGATCTTCCTGATGAACAAGGGATCCATCGTCCAGAGCGGCACGCCGGAGGAGATCTACACCCGCCCCGCCGACGCCTTCGTGGCCGGCTTTATCGGCAACTACAACCTGCTCGATGGCGAGCAGGCCAAGGCCCTGTTTGGCCCGCACTGCCGTGGCAAGCTGGCGCTGCGACCGGAGTCCCTCTCCCTGCTGGCGGCCGGCGCCCGCAGCGACGAGCCGCACCTGCCTGGCACCATCCGCGGGCAGCAGCTGCTTGGCAACGTGATCCGCTATCAGGTGGAGTGCGAGGCGGGCCTGTTGACGGTGGACTGCCTCAACCGCTCGGCCCGGGATCTGCTGCCGGTGGGCAGCGCCGTGACCCTGGTGGTGGCCCGGGATCAACTCTGTGAGGTAGCATGACGCCGCATTTCATTTCCATTTTCACTGCGAGGAGCACCCATGGCACTGGCACTGTTTGATCTGGATGAGACCCTGATCGCGGGGGATTCCGCCAGCCTCTGGCTGGAGTACATGGTGACCGAGGAGCTGGCCCCGGCCGGCATGATCGCCGAGGAGCAGGCGATGATGTCCCTCTACCATCAGGGCAAGATGGACATGCATCAATACATGGCCTTCACCCTGCAGCCGCTGGCGGGCAAGTCGCGCCAGTGGCTCGACCCGCTCTGTGCCCGCTTTGCCGAGCAGGTGTTGCGCGATCGCATCTACCCGGAGGGGGTGGAGCGCATCGAGTGGCACCGCAAGCGGGGCGACGAGCTGGTGCTCATCTCGGCCTCCGGCGAGCACCTGGTGGCCCCCATGGCGCAGATGCTGGGGATGGATCACTGCGTGGCCATCCTGCTGGATGAAGAGGCCGGCATGCTGACCGGCCAGACCCGCGGCACCCTCAGTTTTCGCGAGGGCAAGGTGGCCCGCATCAACCAGTTGTTTGCCGCCAGCGCCGACCTCTGGCGGGAGAGCCACGGCTACAGCGACTCCCACAACGATCTGCCGCTGTTGCAGGCGGTGACCCACCCCCACGCGGTCAATCCCGCACCGGGGCTGCGCCAGGTTGCCGCCGAGCAGGCCTGGCCCACCCTCGACTGGCAACTGGCCTCCTGAATGAAGAAGAGGCCCTCAGGCCTCTTCATTGCTCAGCAGCGTATCGTCGGCAGGGGGCGCCTCCTCCTGCCCCTTCACCTCTGACCGGCCCAGATAGATACGGTTCTTGCCGTCACGCTTGGCGCGATATACCTCGGCATCGACCGCCACCAGCAGCGCCTTGCCATCCTCTCCCGCCCGGCTGGCCACCAGCCCGCCACTCAAGGTGATCCTGAGCCCCGGCTCGCGCCAGTCCAGTGACTCCACCCCCCTGCGAAACTGTTCCAGCAACATCTGGCAGAAGTGGATGTCCGGGTTGACCAGCAGCACCACCAGCTCCTCGCCACCGTAACGGCAGACCCAGCCGTGATCCCCCAGCAGGGCCCGGCCGAGCTGGCTCACCCGCTTGAGCACCACATCTCCGGTCTGATGGCCGAAGGTGTCGTTGACCCGCTTGAAGTCATCCAGATCCACCATGGCCATGCAGAACGGCTGCTGATCCTGCAGCAGTCGGTGGAAACGTTCGTCGAAGAAGCGCCGATTGTAGAGGCCGGTCAGCTTGTCCAGATTGGCCTGCTGGCGCGCCTCGTGATAATCCTTGCTCACCTCGGCCAGTTCGGCATAGACGTGCCTGAGCTCGCGCATGCCCCCCTGGGGCACCCCGTCGGGCGCCATCCTGCTGGCCCGGATCATGCTGGAGATCTCGTCGAGCATGCGGCGGAAATAGCGGGACCAGATCAACGCCAACATCAGGTAGAGCACGCAGGCCAGCGCCACCATCAGCAGCACGTTGAGGGAGACCCTGTCCACCACCGCCATCACGCTGGCCGCTGGCTGCACGCTGATCAACACCCAGTTGCGCTCCTTCAGCCTGCTATAGGCCACGAACTGGCTGGAGGCCTTGTCCAGGAAGATGCCATCCTCCTGCTTGAAACGAGAGAGCCACTCGGGGTGAGCCATGGGTTTGAGCAGCTGGGCGACATCGGGGTGAGCCAGCACCTTGCCGGACTGGTTGACGACCATCTGGTAGCCATCTCCCAGCTGGCGGCTCAGCTGGGCGGAGAAGGGAGCCAGGATGGCATCGACCGCAAGGACCCCGCGCACCTTGCCCTCCCTGTCGGTCAGGGCCCGCGCCAGGGCGATCACCAGGTTGCCGTTGGTGTAGTCGTAATAGGGCTCGGTCCAGACCATCTTGCCCACATGCTGGCTGGCCAGCTGATACCAGGGGCGCACCCTGGGATCGAAGTTGGCGTCCGCCTGCCAATCCGGGTAGATCAGCATCTGGCGCTCGGCGGTACCTATGTAGATGTAGACCAGATCGGCCATGACCCCCTTGTAGAGCTGCCACTCCTTCAGATAGCTCTCGGTGTTGAGCAGGCGGGGACCGCTGATGTCCTCCACCTTGACTCGGTCGTAGATGAGGGTGAACTGGCGCTCCATTTCGTGCAGATAGGGCTCGATGAAGACGTGACGAAGCTGGTGGTTGGTGGCGAGCAGGCGCTGCTGCAGCTCGCTTTGCAGACTCCGCTCCATGTGCAGGTAGTAGATGCCGTCCAGCATCAGCACCGGGATGAACAGCAAAAGCAGCCCCAGACGCATCCTGGCTATCAGGGACCAGGTTTTTTTGGCGACCGCTCGTTTGACCAATCCTGACTCCTGCTATTGCCAGACCACGCGTAGTGTCAGAATATCAGCAGCGCGAGATGGCGTCCAAAGGGAAGCTGTTGGTCTGCTCAATTAGAGGTAATCGACACGGATGCTGAACCCGGACCTGTTGATGGCGCTGCACTACTGCGCCGTGATCACCCTGACCGGGGCGATCACCTCCGAATATTTCCTGTTCCGCCGCGGCATGTCCATCGAGCAGGTGCGCAAACTGCTGCTGGCCGACGGCCTGGCGGCGCTGGCCCTGCTGCTCATCTTCATCACCGGGGTACTGCAGGTGCTCGCCCACCCCGATGAACCGGCCGTGCTGCTCGCCAACCCTGGCTATCGCACCAAGCTGTTGCTGTTCTTCGTGATGGCCATCAGCTTTGGCTACCCCAGCCGCCTCTTCTACCGCTGGCGCCGCTCCCTCCGCCAGGGGCGCGCCCCCATGGTATCCATTCAGCAGCAGTTCTGGGTGATCTGGATCCTGCGCGGCAACCTGCTGCTGCTCGCCCTCATTCCCCTGCTGGCCAGAATCGCCAACGGTTGAGCCCTCCCGGCCCGGTGCTGCGGGGTGGCTCACCATCCACAGCGCCGACCTCACCGACAGCGCAAGACAAATCCCCCCGCTCACGGTTATCTTGGAGGCTGGAGCTTTGCGGCACGGCCCTGCCCGTCCGTCTTTCAGGGATGAATCTATGCGTTCGAACATGATGTTATTGATGGCCGCCGCCATCTGGGGGCTGGGCTTCGTCGCCCAGCGGCTCGGGATGGACCACATGGGCCCTTACACCTTCAACGGCCTGCGCTTTCTGCTGGGGGCCCTCTCCTTACTGCCGCTCTTGTGGTGGCTCAAATCCCGCCAGCCGGGCGGGCAGGC
The DNA here is from genome assembly GCF_002259925.1 of Aeromonas sp. A35_P. Lineage (NCBI taxonomy): Bacteria > Pseudomonadati > Pseudomonadota > Gammaproteobacteria > Aeromonadales > Aeromonadaceae > Aeromonas > Aeromonas sp. A35_P. Next base: position 22,545 of record NZ_NEVB01000202.1, read on the forward strand.
CGGGGATCGCCGCCTGCTGCTGACCGGCGGCCTCATCGCCGGTACCGTGCTGTTCAGCGCCGCATCGCTACAACAGGTGGGGCTGCTCTACACCACGGCCGCCAAGGCGGGCTTCATCACCGGCCTCTACATCATACTGGTGCCCGTCATCGGCCTGGCCTTGCGCCACAAGACGGGGGCCAACACCTGGGTCGGCGCCCTCATCGCCATGGCGGGGCTCTACTACCTCAGCGTCACCGAAGACTTCACCATCGGCTACGGCGACCTGCTGCAGGTGGTGGGAGCCCTGTTCTGGGCGGTGCACCTGCTGGTGCTGGATCACTACTCGAGTCGGGTCGCCCCCATTCGCCTCGCCGGCGTTCAGTTCGTGGTGTGCGGCCTGCTCAGCCTGGCCACCGCCTTCCTCATCGAGACCCCTTCGGTAGCCGGTGCCGTGGCCGGCTGGCAGGCGCTGCTCTATGCCGGCCTGGTGTCGGTGGGGGTGGGTTACACCTTGCAGGTGGTGGGCCAGCGTGGCGCCCACCCGGCCCATGCCGCCATCATTCTCAGCCTGGAGACGGTGTTCGCCGCCATTGGCGGCGTCTTGCTGCTGGGGGAGACCCTGGACGAGCGCGCCTTCGTCGGCTGCGCCCTGATGCTGGCGGGTATGCTGATCTCCCAGATCCGCCTGCGCTGGTGGTGGAAATCCCGGCGGGACAAGGTGCCTAGCCAGCCCTGATGCGACAGCGGCCGACAGCGCAAACGGCCAGCCTCCATCCCAAATAAAACGAGGCGCCCACAGGCGCCTCGTTTTATTGCCGCACGTCTAGCGCACGCTGGAGCAAAAGCTCACGTCATCGCGCAGGGGATCGTTGCTCACGCTGTGGTAAAGCTCGAAGCAGGGACCGCTGCCAAACTCCAGCCCGGCCGCCACTATGTCGCCCACATGCTCCTGCCAGCGCGGCCCGTACTGGCTGCGATCAGTAATGAGGTAACGGGACTGGGCATAACGGCCGGCCGGAATGAGCTGGGTCTCCACCTCCCCCTCGCCCCGGGTCTGGGGCGGCACAGTGATGCCGATATCGGTGCGGCACTGGGCCGGCGGCGTCACCTCCGGGTTGTCGTGGTAGATGAAGATCCACTCCCCGCCCTCCAGCCCGCGGGCGGCGGCCCACTGGTGCAGGCGGCCGCAGACGGCATCATAGCCTTCGCCATAGGGACCGGTGACCCGCACATAGGCCAGGGTACGGGCATCCATCTCGATGGTTTTCATGGTGTTGTTCCTTGCTGATGAGTGGCCTTCAGCATAAGGGGACAGACCATCCCATGCGTGTCCATCCTTGCTCTCCAGGTGTCCGTTCTTGCCCTTGTCGCGGCGAAACTCTCCCGGGGTGCAGCCATAGTAGCGACGAAACGCCTTGGCGAAGGCCTGGGAGCTGCCGAGCCCCGCCCCCAGCGCGATGGCGGTGACGCTGGCATCTGTGTAGCAGAGCTGCCAGGCGGCCCGCTGCATGCGCAAGCGCCGGCACATCTCGCCCGGGGCTTCCCCCGCCACGGCGGTGAACACCCGGTGAAAATGGTAGAGGGAGAGACAGGCCCGCTCCGCCAGCGCCTCGATGGTGAGATCCGGATCCTGCTCCAGCGCCCGCAGCACCGGGATGAGCCGGCGGCGGTAGTCGATCATGGCCGGATCCTCGCCATGTAGAGGGCATCCACATATTCGCCATGGCGAAAGGCAAAACCACGGGCCAGCCCCTCCTCGATGAAACCGAACTTGCGATAGAGCGCCAGCGCCCCCTGATTGTCGGTGTAGACGGTGAGCTCGATACGGCGCAGGTTGAGCCAGTTGTCGGCCATCTCCAGCGCGGCCCCCAACAGGGCGGAGCCCACTCCCTTGCCCGCCCAGTCATCCCGCACCCCCATGCCGATACAGGCCACGTGTTTGCGCCTGGGGTTGGGCTCGATATGGAGAGAAATATTCCCCACCAGCAGACCATCGACCTCAGCCACCAGCGCCACCACGCTGCCGCTCTCCAGTCGCTTCTGCCAGACCCCCAGGGTCGGATAGGGCAGTTGCAGGGTGCCCGCCTGGGCATTGGGCATGGCATAGAGATCCCGCAAGGCGGGGGCATCGGCCGGTTCGGCGTGACGAATGGTGATCTGCATCTGAGGCTCCTTCTCGAAAACTTCATCATGCAGTATCAGAGGAATCCGGTCATCCCCCTGCCACGGTTATTTGCGCGGGCAATTCGGCGTCCCATCGGCATGGGCCAGCGCCGCGGGCCGGACCAGGTGAACGGCTCCGTCCACTGGCAGCTCCGGGCGGCGGACAAACAAAACGGGGGCCCAAGGGCCCCCGCATCATCACGGCGCATGATGAATAAAAACACGGAGCCAGAGGCTCCGTGTTTCACTGCAGTATCAATCTCGAACGGAACGCGCTTCGCGCTCTGCACGTTCCCGTACCAACAGGCGTTTGTACCACCAGCTGTTGCGACGACGTTGAGTGTTGGAAGAGCGACGAGCCATTTCTGAAGTCCCAGTCAAGAGAGGAAAAGAGCCGCATTATGCGATAGAGGTCACGTCCATGTCTTTAGCTGGATCAAGAAAAGCCTCACTGGCCCACTGTGATGGTGCCGTTCTACGTCGCCTTGCCAGCCGCATCTGACGCCCTTTGTGGCTCGCGCCAGACCAGAGGCCCGTTGCTCTCCTGTTCGTTTTGCGCAGCACACTCCAGCCAGTCATCGCCCTGCCGGATCCGGGCCCCTGCCGAATACTTCTGATCCTGAAACCAGCAGACCCGCTCCGGCAGAGATCCCAGCGGCAACACCAGCTCGCTGCCCACTTCCGTCCGCTTCGGTTCTGCCGCCACGCCGATACCGGTCGCACCGCCCAGCAATGCCAGCAGCAGCCAGCCGCCTCCCCTCTTGCCTGAATTCATGATCTCACTCCTCGCTTGATGAAGAATGGAAGCGACCGGCAGCCGCACAAACTTGATTAATATGCGGTGCCCTCTCTGGCATTCCCAAGCCAATATGGTAGCCTGCCAGCGCCTGCCCGCCCGTCTCAGAACCGGGCCAGGAAAACCCGTTGAATTTGTCGGCCCCAGACAAATATAACCTTATTAATCAAATCGTTATTTGGATATTATCCCAATGCGTATCATGCCGTTGCTCCAGGCGGCCTGCCTGAGCCTGATGTTGTCCGCCTGCGTTGCCCCCCTGCTGATGATGAGCCCCACCAGCCAGCTGATGTGGGCCCTGCTCAAACCCCTGGTCGGCTTCGATCCCAACCAGGCCAACCTGTTTGAACAGCCCCTGATCAAGGACCGGATGACCGCCATCCTCGGCCCCAATTACGACAGCACCATGCAGTTGCTCAAGACCGCCAACGAGCTGCAGCAGGAGGGGCCACTGTTCTACGTGGTCTCCCGCTATGCTCCCATGCCCGAGGTGGCCAAACAGGCAGGCATGGTCTGGAACTCGCAGACCAACCAGATGTCCGTGATGCTGCTCAAGGGCGACGGCACACCTCAGGTCTTTGGCGAGAACCTGGCGGCCAACGCGCCGAGCTGGCCCAGTGAGATGCAGAACTGGCAGGCGCAGGGCAATCCGGCAGCCAGTGCGCTCACCGGAGCTACCAACAGCCTGAGCGGCGCCGCCACCGGCAGCTCGGTATTTGGCAGCGTGCTGGGTTCCCTGCAGCAGGGCGCCAGCAAGACCATGGCTGACACCACCCAGCAGGTCGTGAACGGCGCCGCTACCTCGGCCCAGCAACAAGCCGGCAAGGCAGCCAGCAGTGCCACGGCCACCGCGCAGCAGCAAGCCACCAAGACGGTGACCGAGCCCGCCAAGCAGGCGGTCAGCAGCGCCACGGCCACCGCGCAGCAACAGGCTACCAAGACGGTGACCGAGCCTGCCAAGCAGGCGGTCAGCAGCGCCGCTGCCACCGTGCAGCAGCAGGCCAGCAAGACAGAGCCCGCCAAGCAGGCGGTCAGCAGCGCCAGCGCCACCACCGCCGGCAAGGCGGTCGCCGATGCGGCCGCCAAGGCCGAAGCTGCGCGCGCCGCTGCCGAAGCCGAGATGGAAGCCCTGCTCAAGTAAATCTCTTCCCAGGCCATCGCAAGATGGCCTGGTTGTTCCCCCTCCCGCCCGCTCCCTCAGCGGAAATCATGAACTTCTCGGCATAACTCCCTAAACTGGATGAAGACGACTTTTCGCAAGGAGTGCTGCCATGTCGCGTCTGCTCGGTCTGATTGTCTGCTGCTGTCTGGGGGCCGCCCTGCCTGCCGCGGCGTTCACCTATTACTCCGAGCAGAACATGCCGCTCAACGGCCTGGATGCAGCGGGCAACAGCACCGGCCTGGCGGTGGAGCTGCTGAGACTGATGTGGCAGGAGATGGGGGAACCGGAGCAACCCATCCACTTCATGCCCTGGGCCAAGGCCTGGTACCTGCTGACCCAGCAGCCGGATGCCGTGCTGTTCACCACGGCCCACACCCGGGCACGGGATCCCCACTTCCTCTGGGTCTGCCCCATCAGCCACTCGCGGGTCTCGCTGGTCGGCCGCAAGCGGGATGCCCCCAAGGTGACCGGCAAGGACGATTTGACCAAACTGCAGATCGGGGTGATGCAGGCGGACGTGGGGGAGCAGCTACTGCTCAACCGAGGCATCAGCCCTGCCAACCTGATGTCGGTGGAACGCATGGATCAGGTGGTGCGCCAGCTCATCATGGCCCGCACCGATCTGGTGGCCGGCAACGAGGCCATGCTGTTCCATCAGGCCAGGCAGCTGGGCTTTGCCCCCGAAACCTTCGTCACCGTCGCCACCCTGGCGGATCAGGACAACTGCTTCGCCTTCAACCCGGCGGCGGACAAACAGCAGGTCGCCCGCCTGCAACAGGCACTCGACAAGGTCAGACAGGGGGAGGCCTTCAAGCAGCTCATCGCCCGCTACCAGGATGTGGTGCAGCCACCACCGGCCGATCACCTGCCGCGAATAGAGTAAGTACCAGATGCAAACAGGCCACCCGAAGGTGGCCTGTTTCATGGTGCGAGCCACTCACTGGAAGTGATGGTCTTGCTCGGACTTCTTGGTCTGGGCGCCCTCGCTGTGCTCGATGGCGGTGCGGATCAGGTCGACCCCGGCCCGGATGATCAGAACCCCCATGTTGACCAGCTTGACGCAGACCCACATGAAGGTGATGAGCAGGATCAGCTTGAGCACTGTCTGGAACGCCTCCAGGAAGTTCTGCTCCAGCTGGCCGGTCAGGCCGCTGGCACTGGTCATCAGCCAGGTGTACACCTCGCGCACGAAGGGGATGCGGCTCGGCATCTCCAGCACGTCCAGCGCGGCAGGCAGGGCCTGGAAGATGACGATGCTGCCGAACAGGATCAGGATGACACCGATGGCGATGCCCAGAAAAAAACCAAACTGTTTCATGGAAGGTCCCAAGGTTTGCTGCATGGAAATAACATAGCTGCCAATACTAGGGACTGCCTTACCCCACGGCAATCCTTGCGCAGCCAGCCGCCCCCTCGCCAGGCCGCCCCAAGTAGGGAACCCTGACCGGAAACCATTGCCCAACTATCTGATTTCTGTGACGCTTGTGCTCATTCTCCCTCACTCGTCAGGCAGTCATGTCACGCTACTGTTTTTTGCTGCTCTGTCTCCTGCTGCCAGGATTGCCCGCCCTAGGCTGCGTTCTCAAAATGCTGGTTTTCTGTCCACCAATAGTTCCCGTAAGTAACGAAGGCAGAAAGCCAGCTTGATAAAAGCAGCAAAACTTCCCGCCAGCTTTTCATACCTCGTTGAGAATCGGCGAAACTTCTTCAGCCATCCGAAGCACCGTTCGACCACATTTCTCCTACGATAACGAGCTTTGTCTAACACCAGTGGACGTCCCTTATGGTGCCGTTGCTGGTCGCTGCGTTGCGGGATAACCGCTTTTATCTTTCTGCGCCGGAGTTCTGCCCGCAGAGCCCTGCTGCTATAGGCCTTATCTGCGGCAAGATGAGTTGGCCGAGTGCGATAACGGCCTGATGAAGTCGGGATCCTTGCCATGGCCAACGCACTTGTCGCATATCTGATTTCCGCTGATTGCCCCGGCGAAAGGCAGAACCCCAGCGGTAAACCATTACCATCAGTGACCAAGTGAATTTTGCTGCCAAAACCACCACGAGAGCGACCAAGGGCTTGATTCACCGGAGAGTTTTTTTACGCGCTCCGGCAGCATCTTTGGATGCCCTGAC
>NZ_NEVB01000203.1:0-28620 GCF_002259925.1 Aeromonas sp. A35_P
GGGTCATGGGTAATCAGGTTCTGTTTTGTAGTCTGCGTCCATGCTTTTACTACTTGCCCGCCGCTCACCAGAGTGCGGGCTTTTTTATGGACGACATCCCCCCATGCGGCTCAATGCTGCAGGATCTGGGAGAGGAACAGCTTGGTCCGATCCGACTGGGGGTTGTCGAAAAACTGATCCGGCACGTTCTCCTCGATGATCTGCCCCCGGTCCATGAAGATCACCCGATCCGCCACCTGCTTGGCAAACCCCATCTCGTGGGTGACGCAGAGCATGGTCATCCCCTCGTGGGCCAGCTCCACCATGACATCCAGCACCTCGCGCACCATCTCGGGATCCAGCGCCGACGTCGGTTCGTCAAACAGCATGACCTGGGGATTCATGCAGAGACTGCGGGCGATGGCAACCCGTTGCTGCTGACCGCCGGAGAGCTGACCCGGATACTTCAGGGCCTGCTCCGGGATCCGCACCCGGCGCAGGAAGTTCATGGCGATCTCTTCGGCCTCCCTGCGCGGCAGCTGCTTGACCCAGATCGGCGCCAGGCAGCAGTTCTCCAGCACGGTCAGATGGGGGAAGAGGTTGAAGTGCTGGAACACCATGCCCACCTCCCGGCGCACCGCCTCGATGTTCTTGAGATCCGAGGTCAGGGCAGTGCCCTTGACCAGGATGTCCCCGCTCTGGTGCTCTTCCAGCCGGTTGATGCAGCGGATCATGGTGGACTTGCCTGAGCCCGACGGCCCGCAGATGACAATCTTCTCCCCTCTGCCCACCTGCAGGTTGATGTTGCGCAGCACGTGAAACTCACCGTACCACTTGTTGACTGCTTTCAGTTCGACGACAGCGTCCGTTTTCATCTCGAAACTACTCCTAATGCTTGTGGCCCGTGTTGAGTTTGCGCTCCAGATAGATGGAGTAGCGGGACATGCCAAAACAGAACATCCAGAAGATCATGGCGATAAAGACATACGCCTCGGTGGAATACCCCAGCCAGGCCGGATCCGCCAGCGCCACCTTGGAGATGGCCAGCAGATCGAACAGCCCGATGATCAACACCAGGCTGGTGTCCTTGAACAGGGAGATAAAGGTGTTCACCAGCGAGGGGATGGTGATCTTGAGGGCCTGCGGCATGATGATGAGCCCCATCACCTTCCAGTAGGAGAGCCCCAGGGCCTCCCCCGCCTCGTATTGCCCCTTGGGGATCGCCTGCAGCCCGCCTCTCACCACCTCGGCCACATAGGCCGCCTGGAACAGGATGATGCCGATGAGCGCCCGCAGCAGCTTGTCGAGCTCCACTTCGGTACTCATGAACAGCGGCAGCATGACTGACGCCATGAAGAGCACTGTGATGAGCGGCACCGCCCGCCAGAACTCGATGTAGACGGTGCAGAGGCTGGCGATGACCGGCATGTGGGAGCGACGCCCCAGCGCCAGCAGGATGCCGAACGGCAGGGCAACCACTATGCCCACCACCGCCAGCACCAGGGTCAGCATCAGCCCGCCCCAGCGGTTCGTCTCCACCACCTCCAGCCCAGCCCCGCCATGGATGAGGAAGAAGGCGATGACAGGAAACACCAGCAGGGTGAACAGCGCCAGCCACCCCTTGCGCGGGGTCTTGGGCCATATCAGCAAGGCCAGCAACACCGCCAGGCCGGCGAAGGTCAGATTGATGCGCCAGTACTGATCGGCCGGATAGAAGCCATAGAGATACTGCCCCAGCCGGCTCTCGATGAATATCCAGCACGCCCCTCCTTCGCCGCAGGCCTCGCGGCTGCTCCCCTGCCAGGTGGCCGAGAACAGCGCCCAGTCCAGGGCAGACCAGATCAGCGGCAGCAGCAGATAGGCCAGCGCCAGGGTCAGCAGGCCGTTCCACCAGTTGGGAAACAGATTCTGCCTGAGCCAGGCGACCAGGCCCCGGCGATGGCTGGGAGGCGGCAGGGCCTCCTGCAAGTCGTTCACGAACATGACTACTCCCTAGCGCTCAACCAGCGTCATTCTGCGGTTGTAGATGTTCATCAGCAGTGAGGTGGTGATACTGATGACGAGATAGACCCCCATGGTCATGGCGATGACCTCGATGGCCTGCCCGGTCTGGTTGAGGGTGGTGCCCATGAACACAGACACCAGATCCGGGTAGCCGATGGCCGTGGCCAACGAGGAGTTCTTGGTGAGGTTCAGATACTGGCTGGTCAAGGGAGGGATGATGACCCGCATCGCCTGGGGAATGATCACCAGCCGCAGCGTCTTGGCGGGTGAGAGCCCGAGGGCGGAGGCGGCCTCCGTCTGCCCCTTGCTGATGGCCAGAATGCCTGATCGCACTATCTCCGCGATAAAGGCCGCCGTGTAGATGGTCAGCGCCAGCAGCAGGGCCGCGAGTTCGGGCAGTATTGTCAACCCTCCCCGGAAGTTGAACCCCTGCAGGGCCGGCACGCTCCAGCTGAGCGGACTGCCTGCCAGCAGGAACACGAGGGCCGGCAGCAGAATGATCAGCCCGGCCACAGAGCGCCAGAATGGAAAGATCCTGCCGGTCAGGGCCTGGCGGCGCTCTGCCCAGCGGCTCAGCCCCCAGCTCAGTACCACGGCAAGCAGCAGGGCCCAGAGCACGTAGCCGAATCCCTCTTCGAACAGGGGTTTGGGCAGATAGAAGCCCCGCACGTTGAGGAAGGCGAGCCCCCCCAGATCCACGCTCTGGCGCGGAGATGGCAGGGTGCGCAGCACCGAGAAGTACCAGAAGAAGATCTGCAGCAGCAGCGGGATGTTGCGAAACGTCTCTATGTAGACGGTCGCTATCTTGGCCACCAGCCAGTTGCGCGACAGGCGCGCCACCCCGAGCATGAAACCGAGCAGGGTGGCAAACAGGATGCCGAGCACGGAGACCAGCAGGGTATTGAGCAGCCCCACCAGAAAGGTACGACCGAAGGTATAGGTCTCGTCATAGGGGATCAGGCTCTGCAGTATGCCAAAGCCCGCCGTGTTGCCCAGAAAATCGAAGCCGGTGGTGATGCCACGGGTGGCCAGATTGGTCAGGGCATTGTGGATGATGTAGAACAGGAAGCCGACCACGACCGCGATGGCCAGGCACTGGAAGATCAATGCCCGCACCTTGGCGTCATACCACCAGCGGCCCTGTTCCTTCCTATGGTTTGATGCGTGTAACGCCATGAGGATGACTCCGACAAAGCCAGGGGAAATGGGGGGCATTGCCCCCCGATTGTTGTCGACTCAGCGGATGGGCGGCGCGTACATCAGGCCGCCCTTGTTCCAGAGCGCATTGATGCCGCGCTCGATCTTGAGGGGGGAGCCGGCACCGACGTTGCGGTCGAAGGATTCGCCATAGTTGCCAACCTGCTTGACGATGTTGTAGGCCCACTTGTCATCCAGCCCCAGCACCGACCCCTTGGGCTCTTCCAGCCCCAGCAGACGACGGATATCCGGGTTGGTGGACTTGAGCATCTCGTCCACGTTGGCACTGGTGACCCCGGCCTCCTCGGCGTTGAGCATGGCGTTGAGGCTCCAGCGCACCACCTTGAACCACTGATCGTCCCCCTGGCGCACGGCAGGCCCCAGTGGCTCTTTCGAGATCACCTCAGGCAGCACCATGGCCTCCGCCGGCTTGCTGAGCTTGATTTTGAGGGCATAGAGCTGGGACTGATCCGAGGTCAGCACGTCACAGCGGCCTGCCTCGAACCCCTTGACGGTCTGATCCGAGGTGTCGAACACCACAGGGGTATATTTCATGCCGCCATTGGCGCGGAAATAGTCCGCCAGGTTGAGCTCTGTGGTGGTACCGGACTGGATGCAGACGGCGGCGCCGTCGAGCTCCTTGGCGCTCTTCACCCCGAGGGATTGTTTGACCAGGAAGCCCTGGCCATCGTAGTAGTTGACCCCGGCAAAGGTCAGGCCGAGCGACCCGTCCCGGGTCAGGGTCCAGGTGGTATTTCGCGACAGCAGATCCACCTCGCCGGATTGCAAGGCTGTGAAACGCTCCTTGGCGGTGAGGGAGACATACTTCACCTTGCCGGCATCCCCCAGCACGGCCGCAGCCACGGCGCGGCACACATCCACGTCCAGACCGGTCCAGGTGCCCTTGGCATCCGGATTGGAGAAACCAGGCAGGCCATCACCCACCCCGCACTGCACGAATCCCTTCTTCTTGACGGCATCCAGGGTGCCATCGGCCCATGCATTGGCTGCCACCAGCGACAGCACCATCACCATACCTGCCTTGTGTATCTGCTTCATCTCACGCTTCCCTGTGGTTTGATTCAAATAGGCACCAGAACCTGGCAAAATGCCTTCGTTTCTCTGCTTTTTCACAGCTTATCGAGCGGCTCAAAAACCTGTCAATCGGTGCAAGCCGGCCCAACCTTGGTGCAGCAGCACAAAATAGGTCTACGGGCCGATATGCACTCTTAGAATTAAAAATAGACCCTTATTCGCAAAATGGCCTACGGTTCCAAGCCCCCGATAACGCGAGGATTATTTTTCGCAAAAAATCGGACGCACCGGATTGGGGCAGAAAAACGCGCTGACAATGCATTTATCGGGCGCATTTTGCCAACAACAGGGCCCGTTATTGGGGGGAATGAACCAATACCGGGCAACCGGAAGAGAGGGATGAAAGGTGGGAACGGGGGCGTAAACGCCGGAAAGAGACCGGAGCCACACCACCTCACTCGGCGCGCAGCATCCGGTCGGCAGGATCAATTGCCGCGCGGGCCGTTCTCGATGTCGGTGACCACCCCGTTGCGCACGGTGACGAAGCGCATGAACTCGTTCTTGCCGAAGTTGTAGGTCCAGCGCTCCCCATACTTCACCTGCACCAGGTTGCCGAACTGGTTCTCCTCGTTGCGGGTCAGCTCCTCGCGCAGCATGGGCTCGCCGCACTTGATCAGCATCTCGGCGGTGCTGTCCCCTTCGGTGATCAGCGCATTTTTGCAGCGCATGGCGCCGGCACTGGCCGGCAGACTCAGCAGCAGGGCCAGCAGGGTTCCGCCAACCAGCGGCAGTGACTTCATCGATAGCTTCATCTGTGACTCCATTTGAACAGGGCGCTGCCCAGGGTGATGCAGCAGAGCGTAAACAGCAGGACAAAGCCCAGTGGCGCCGCCACCTCGGCCCAGCCTGCCCCTTCCAGCATGACGGCGCGGGCCGCCGCGATGATCTGGCTGAGCGGCAACCAGGCTGCCAGCTGCTGTAGCCAGGCGGGGGCCCCTTCCAGCGAGAACCAGACGCCGGAGAGGAACATCATCGGCATGCTGATGACGTTGAGCAGCCCGCTCGCCAGCTCCTCATTCTGGATGCGGGCCGCCACCAGCAGACCGAGGGAGGCCATGGACGCCCCGCCCAGCAGGGCGATCAACAGCAGCAGCCAGCCCGAGCCGAGCAACGGCACCCCGAGCAGGAAGTAGGCCACCAGAAACACCAGCAGGCTCACCACCAGGGTGATCAGGATGCGCGACAGCAGCTGGGCGCAGAGAAACTCCGCGGCCGAGAGCGGGGTGGCCCCAAGCCGCTTGAGCACCCCGTTCTTGCGGTAATGGACGATGACGAAGCCCACCCCGAACAGGCCGGAGAACATCAGATTCATACCGATCACCCCGGGCAGCAGCCAGTCACCGTAGCGAATGGCGCGCCCGCTCAGGGTCTCCCGCGTAAGCTGCGCCGGCACGGCCTGGCGCAGCAGATACTCGGCCATGGCGCCCTGGGGGGCGTCCGGGTTGATCCAGTAACGGCCCGTGCCGGGCGAGAGCAGCAGATCCAGCTGGTGGTGGCGCACCTTGAGCCGGCCCTTCTCCTCCTCGTCATAAGGGATGATCTTGAGCAGCGGCACGGCACGCAGCGGGGCATAGGCCGCGGGCAGCTCCCCCACCACGCCTATCTGCACCAGCGGTTTGGGCGGGCCGGAGAAGATGAGGGTGAACCCCAGCACCAGCAGCAGCGGAAAGGCCAGGTTCCAGATCAGCGCGGCCCGATCCCGCACGAACTCCAGGTTGCGGGCATAGAAGAGCGCCCCGATGCGCTTGAGGGATCCCGTCATCTGGTGCTCCTTGGGTTGGCAGGCTGGGACGGCATGCCGGCAGGAGCCGCTGCGGAGTGCCACGGAGCCGCCTTCATGCGCCGCTCCGCAGGCTGTGGCCGGTCAGGTTCAGGAAGAGATCCTCCAGATTGGGGGAGCGCACCTGCATGCCGGTCAGCGGCACGCCCAGGCTCAGCAGCCGTGGTAGCAAGTCCGCCACGTCGGGGCAGCTCAGCTCCACCTGCTCGCCCAGCGGGCGCAGGGGGTAGCCGAGACTGGCGAGGGCCGGGTGAGCCGCCAGGCGCACCAGCACACCGTCAAAGTGCTGGGCCAACAGGGCGACCGGGGTATCCAGGCTCAGCAGATGGCCGTGATCGACGATGGCAATCTGATCGCACAGCTGCTGGGCCTCGTCCATGTAGTGGGTGGTGAGCACCACCGTCTTGCCCTGCGCCTTGATCGCCTCGATGCGCTGCCAGAAGTGGTGACGGGCCTGAGGATCGAGACCCGTGGTGGGCTCGTCCAGAAACAGCAGCTCGGGGTCGCCGAGCAGGGCCAGCGCCAGCAGCAGCCGTTGCCGCTGACCGCCGGAGAGCTTGCGACTGTCCCGATCGATAAATTCTCCCAACGCACACAGCTCGATGAGTTGGGCCTGGGGCAAGGGAGCCGGGTAGAGGCTGGCAAACAGTCGCAGGGTGTCGCGCACCGTCAGGAAATCCTGCAGCGCCGTGTGCTGGAACTGGATGCCGATGCGGGAGCGGTAGTCGGGGCCGCGCGGGGCACCGTGAAACAGGATCTGGCCGCTGTCCGGGGTGAGGATCCCCTCCAGCAGTTCGATGGTGGTGGTCTTGCCCGCCCCGTTCGGGCCGAGCAGGCCGAAACAACTGCCGGCGGGAATGGCAAAGCTGAGCCCGTCCACCGCCTTGACGCCGGGGAAGTGCTTGACGAGATCGACGACTTCAATGATGGCAGCCATGGGCGCTCTCCCAGCAGGAGCCATGACTATATCCAAAAGCGCAGGCGCTGCCCATGCCCCGCCGTGTGCGGCGCAAAAAAACAGACGGCGACCCGAGGGTCGCCGTCTGCATCAAGCCAGCCGGATCACAGGATGTCCAGCAGCTCCACTTCGAATACCAGGGCGGAGTACGGCGGGATGGAACCGGCACCGCGTGCACCGTAGGCCAGATCCTGCGGAATGTAGAGCTTCCACTTGGAGCCAACCGGCATCAGTTGCAGCGCTTCTACCCAGCCGGCGATCACGCCAGTCACCGGGAATTCAGCCGGCTGGCCGCGGGCGACGGAGCTGTCGAACACGCCACCGTGGGTGAAGGTACCGTGGTAGTGCACGCGCACGGACTGACCGGCTACCGGTACGGCACCGTTGCCTTCCACCAGCACTTCGTACTGCAGACCGGACTCGGTGGTTTTCACTTCGGCGCGCTTGGCGTTGTCGGCCAGGAAGGCTTCGCCTTCGGCGGCAGCAGCCTTGGCAACGGCCTCCTGCTCTTCCTGCATGCGGGCGGTGATGACCTGGAAGGCATCATTGATATCGTCACGGCTGACCGCGAACTCCAGACCATTCAGGGCATCTGCCAGACCTTGCTGCAGGGCCGGGATATCCAGACCGGCGAAGGCTTGCTGCGCCAGTTGATCACCCATGTTGCGGCCGATGCCATAGCTGGCCTTCTGTTCGATAGAGTCGTATTGGGACATTGAGAAGTTGCTCCGGGTCCTGAGGGTAAAAAGAGACGGGATAATATCAGACTTTTGCGCCGGGTGCTGCCGACCTGTCCCCGGTTTTGCCCCCAGCTGGGAGGTACCTCACATCAGCCCCTTCATCCCCGCCCCTTCTCCCGCCAGGGGAGAAGGGAGGAAAACAGAGCACAATCATCCCTGCTCACATTCAGGCTGTATCAGGCCCTGTCCAGCAGCGCCCGCACCGCCGCCACCTTGACGCCGTCGGTAATATTGACCCGGCCATCCCATGTTGACGCCCCATGATGAGACACCATGCCGCCGCGCGGCCCGTATCAGGCCCTGTCCAGCAGAGCCCGCACTGCAGCGACCTTGACGCCGTCGGTGATATTGACCCGGCCGTCGTCCGAGGTGCCCATGTTCACCCCATGAGGCACCATGCCGCCGCGCCAGCCCATGCCGGACATGTGCACCTCGTTCACCCCGGTAAACTCGATGATGGTGCGCACGTTGTCGGCATTGACCCCGGCACCGGGCATCAAGCTGGCCCGCCCCGCCAGCGCCTGCTGCATCGCCTGCAGGGTCTCGAGCCCCGCCAGCGCGGTCGGTGCATGGCCCGAGCTCAGAATGCGCTCGCAGCCGGCGGCGACTATGGTCTCCAAGTCGAGACGCCAGTCGGAGGAGAGGTCGATGGCACGGTGGAAGGTAACCCCAAGGGGCCCCGCCGCCTCGACCAGCTGGCCGAGTCTGGCGGCAGGCACCCGTCCCTCCTCGTCCAGCAGACCGACCACCACCCCTTGCAGGCCAGCGGCACGGGCCGCCGCGATATCCTGCAGCATCATCTCGAACTCCCCCTCGCCAAAGCAGAAGTCGCCGGCCCGGGGCCGGATCATGGCGTAGACGGGAATGGTGGCATGGCGCGCCGCCAGCTGCATGAAGCCATAGGAGGGGGTCAGGCCGCCCAGCCCCAGCGCAGAGCAGAGCTCGATGCGATCGGCGCCGGCCGCCTGGGCGGTGAACAGGGATTCCAGGTTGTCGATACAGATTTCAAGAGAGGTCATGATGGACTCCTTTATTGGGGAGATCAGACCCTGGATCTGATCTCATAAATTGAGCAAGGCGGCCCCGCGCACCCCGCCGGCGCCGCCGAAGCGGGCCTCGCGGATCTCGGGCAGGGCGACCCCGGGCAGCAGGTGACCGGGCAGGCGCAGCGGCAACTGCTCATAAAGCGCGGGCAGGCCGCTCAGGCCGCCCCCCAGCACCACCACGTCGGGGTCGACCACCGAGATGGCGGTGGCAAGCCCGGCGGCCATGATTTCGAGCCAGCAGTCGACCGTGGCCACCGCATGGGGCTCGTGCGCCTCGAAGCGCCCCACTATCTGGTGGCCGCTGGCACGCTGGCCATGGAAGTGGTGGTAGAGCCGCTCCAGCCCGGTGCCGGAGGCATAGGTTTCAAAACAGACCAGGCGGCCGCAGCCGCAACGGGGACGAGGCAGGTCGGGGTACTTCATCAGCATGGTGGCCGGCAGCGGGTAGTGGCCTATCTCCCCCGCCAGCCAGTTGCGGCCCTGGATCAGCTTGCCCGCCAGATAGACGGCGCCGCCGATGCCGGTGCCTATGGTGACGCCGAGGGCGCTGTCGGCCCCCGCCGCCGCCCCCTGATGTACCTCTGACCAGAGGAAGCAGTTGGCATCGTTGTCCACCTTGACCGGTCTGCCCAGCAGCTCGGCCAGATCGGCGCCCAGGTGGCGACCATTGATGGAGGGCAGATTGGCCGCCACTATGCTGTGGTCGTGCCGGTTGAGAATGCCGGGAAAACCGATGCCCACCGCACCGCGCGCGCCAAAACGGGCATCCGCCTGTTCGACCCGCTCGCGAATGAGTTGCTGCAGCCCCTGATAGTCATTGCCGGGAGTGCTCATGCGCTCCTCGTGGCAGAGATTCAAGGCGCCGTCATAGACGGCGAACGCTATCTTGGTGCCACCAATATCAAAGCCGTAATACATGCCACACTCCCTTGTCGGTGAGCCGCCTCACCTCAGCCTGTCCAGAGGGGGATATTGTGTTAATTCGCAAAAAAAATAAAGTGACCGGAGGCGAAAAACGGGAGAGAGAGCAAAGCAAACGAAACATTTGTCGCTGCTGGCAGGGCTGGCCGAGGCTCATCAGGGTGCGCTCCTGGCCATCGAAGACGAAGCCGCGGCGCAGATAGAACCCCTCACCTATGTGGTTGCCATCGAGCAGCCACAATCTGACGCCTTCACAGCCGGCGCGCCGCATCTGCATCGCCACCGCCTGCCACAGCCGCTTGCCGTGGCCCTGGCGCCAGTGGTCGGGATGCAGGTAAAAAGCGCGGATCCAGGCGGTGGGGTACTCCCCTGCCAGCTCCGGCTGCCAGTAGAGCAGGCCGATGACCACCTCGTCCTGACACAGCAGCATGGGCCTTGGGCCCGCCTCTGCCAGCCGGCGCTGCCAGATCTGCAGGTGCTCGGTGACCGGCAGCTGAGCCAGCATGTCGGCGCCGAGCACGCCGCCGTATGCGGCGAGCCAGCTGGCCCGCTGCATCACCGTCATGGCGGCGGCATCATCGGGCCGCGCCATGCGCAGGCTTATGCCTTGCATTGGGGCACCAGACCGGAGGCGCGGGCCTGCTGGTAGAGCGGCACAGCCTCAGCCTGCCGGGCCTGCAGATCGGCGATCCGGCTCTCGTTGCTGGGGTGGGTGGAGAGCAGCTGGGGCGGGTTGTTGCCACCGGATGCCGCGCTCATGTTCTGCCAGAGCGGGATCGCTTCGGCCGGATTGAAACCGGCGCGGGCCATCAGATCCAGCCCCAGCCTGTCCGCCTCGCTCTCCTGCTCGCGACCATAGGGCAGCATGACGCCGACCTCGACCCCGAGCCCCAGCGCCGCCATGGTGGCACCGCGGTATTCGCTGCTGCCCATGGCGATGTCGGCCGCCGCCAGCCCAAGGCCGGTCAGCTGGCTGCGGGAGAGCCGCTCGTTGGAGTGCTGGGCCAGCACGTGGGTCAGCTCGTGGCCGATGACGGTGGCGAGCTGATCCTGATTCTTGGCCACCTTGAGCAGGCCGGTGTAGACCCCGATCTTGCCGCCGGGCAGGGCGAAGGCGTTCACCTGCTTGGAGTCAAACACCACCACTTCCCAGTTGGTGATGCCGTAGCTGGCGGGCACCTGGGCGGTCACCGCCTTGGCGACGCAGGAGACATAGGCGTTCACTCTGGCATCCTTGCTCACCTTCTCCTGCTTCTTCATCTGCTCGAAGGAGTCGGCCCCCAGCTTGCTCATCTGCTGGGGCGAGAACAGCAGCATCTGGCTGCGACCGGTGGGAGACTGGGCACAGCTGGCGAGCAGGGTCGTACAGAGTGCCGCCAGGCCAAGCTTGAACAAGGGAGATGTCATGGAGGTGTCCTTCACCATAAAGATGCCCTATTTTCGGAAATGCGGGCGTCCGGTGCAAGTCGACAAATCACCCGGTCCGGCGAAAGCGGTCACAGCCGGCCCAAAAAGAAAACGGGCCCCGCGGGGCCCGTCTGGCAGAGGAAACCGGCTTACATGATGCCCAGTTTCTTCAGGTCGGCTTCGACCACCTTGGCCGGTACCGGTACGTAGCCATCTTTGGCGACGATGTTCTGGCCCGCCTTGGAGAGCACCATCTTCAGGAACTCTTGCTCCATCGGGGAGAGCGGCTTGTTCGGGTGCTTGTTCACGTAGACGTACAGGAAGCGCGACAGCGGATACTTGCCGGTGATGGCGTTGTCGGAGGTCGCTTCGATGAAGGTCTTGCCATCCTTGGAGAGCGGCACGGCGCGCACGCCGGAGGTGACGTAACCGATGCCGGAGTAGCCGATACCGTTCAGGGAGGAGGAGACCGACTGCACCACGGAGGCAGAGCCCGGCTGCTCGTTCACGCCGCTCTTGAAGTCGCCGTTGCACAGAGCGTGCTCTTTGAAGTAGCCGTAGGTGCCGGAGACGGAGTTGCGACCGAACAGTTGCAGATCCTTGCCGGACCAGGAGCCGTCCAGACCCAGGTCGGCCCACTTGGTGGCCGCCTTGGCTTCACCGCACTTGAGGGTGCTGGAGAAGATGGCATCCAGTTGCTGCATGGACAGGCCCTTGATGGGGTTGTCCTTGTTGACGAACACCGCCAGGGCATCGACCGCAACGCGGATGGCGGTCGGCTTGTAACCGTAGCGCTTCTCGAACGCCTCTTCCTCGCCGGACTTCATGGCGCGGCTCATGGGGCCAAACTGGGCGACGCCTTCGGTCAGCGCGGTCGGCGCGGTAGAAGAACCGGCGGCCTGGATCTGCACGTTGACGTTGGGGTACATGCGCTTAAATTCTTCGGCCCACAGGGTCATCATGTTGGCCAGGGTATCCGAGCCGACAGAGGACAGGTTGCCCGAGATGCCGCTGGTCGGAGTGTAATCCGGCAGATTTTTATCCACACCGGCAGCCAGGGCGCTGACGGAAAACAGGGTTGCTGCGGTGAATCCGATTACACCAGCCAGTTTGTTGAGTTTCATCCAATCTCTCCAAGGTTGCAGAACGCAGTCCATCAAAACACGGGTTAACTTGGCTCAGTGCCGGTCATCCGACCGGGGCGCTGAGTGTCATTCCCTGCCCTCTTTGGCCCGACTCAGGGGCGGTGGAAGGCAGTCATCAATCTGAGGCCGAAACGTGGTGGCATCCCGAGTGGGGCGATCGGCCGGTCGCGTTTCATTCTCTCCCTGCGCCGCACTGGCACAGGTCCGTTCTCAAGACGGCGCCAGTATCTGACCTGGCAGTGACAAATTTATGGATTTAATGTGACACTTTAATGACATGGCGAGGCTTTTGACCAAATGAAAAGAGGGCCACCATTGCTGCCCTCTTTTCATCGCTAACCCATTGCTTGAAAAGCTTATTTCAACACCACCATGCGAGCGGGGATGAGGAAGCTGAAGCGGCTGCCAAGGCCGACCCGGCTCTCGATGTCGAGCTGGCAGTCGTGGTGACTCAGGGCATGCTTGACGATGGCAAGGCCGAGCCCGGAGCCACCGGTATGGCGCGAACGGGCCTTGTCGACCCGGTAGAACCGCTCGGTGAGCCGCGCCAGGTGCTCGGGCGATATTCCCTCCCCCTCGTCCTGCACCGCAAACAGCGCCATCGCCCCCTGCTTGCGCCACTCCACCGTGATCTTGCGCCCCGCCGGGGTGTAATGAATGGCGTTGTAGACCAGGTTGGAGACGGCACTGCGCAGTTGATCCTGATCGCCGCGCACAAACAGATTGGGCTGCACCATGAACTCGAACTGGTGGGCCCGCTCGCCGGAGAGCGCCCGCGCCTCCTGCTCCAGCAGCCCCAGCATGGCTGGCATGTCCACCAGATGGGAGAGATCCACGGTCGGCGCCGCCTCGATGCGCGACAGGGTAAGCAGCTGGTTGACCAGGTTGTCCATGCGGATGGTCTGCTCCATCATCACCCTGTGCGCCTTGGCCCACATGGCGGGCGGCGGCGGCTCCTCGGTCATCTCCAGATACCCCTTGAGCACGGTGAGCGGGGTGCGCAGCTCGTGGGAGACGTTGGAGACGAAGTGCTTGCGGGTCTTCTCCAGGCTGCGCAGCCGGGTCACGTCCCGCACCACCAACATGGCCTGATCCTCGGCGTAGGGCATGATGCGAAACTCGAGAAACTTCTCCTCGTTGATGGGCGAGGTCATCTCGAACGGTTCGTCATACTCCCCCTTGCCGAGGTAGGCGCCGAAGGCGGGATTGCGGATGAGGTTGCCGATGTGCTGACCGGCGTCCTCCGGCCAGCGAAAGCCGAGCAGCTGCTCGGCCAGCCGGTTGCACCAGAGGATGCTGCCGTCGGTGCGAAACACCACGGCCGCATCGGGCAGTGCCTCGGCCCCTTCCCGAAAGCGTCGAATGAGACCCGCCAGCTCGCGGCGGCGGGCCCGGTGGCGCTGCTGCAGCTTGTAGATGCCGTTGAAAATGTACTCCCAGCTGCCGCTGCCGTTGGGAGGCACCAGGCTGCGATCGTGCCACAGCCAGTCCGACAGCCGCTTCTGGAAACGGTAGTGCCAGCCCAGGTGCATGACGGTAGCCAGCAACAGACACAGGGCCAGGCTCTCCGTCAGCCAGCCGACCAAGACGAAGGGCGCATAGAAGAATGCCATTCGCCACAACTGGCGCCGCCAGGCGTATGGTTGCAACATAAGTGCCTCTTAGAGACGGGTTGAGAAGCGATAGCCCGCGCCGCGCACCGTCTGGATCAAGCGATCATGCCCCGTCTCTTCAATGGCCTTGCGCAGGCGACGGATGTGCACATCCACGGTTCTGTCCTCGACGTACACATTGGTACCCCAGACGTTGTTGAGCAGCTGCTCGCGGCTGTAGACCCGCTCGGGGTGGGTCATGAAGAAGTGCAGCAGCTTGAATTCGGTCGGCCCCATGTCGAGGGCCTTCTCCTCGGCGCTGACCCGGTGGGAAACAGGATCCAGCTTGAGCCCCTGCACCTCGATCACCTCGTCCACCGAGGTGGGAGAGACGCGGCGCATCACCGCATGCAGGCGGGCGGTGAGTTCCTTGGGGGAGAACGGCTTGGTGATGTAGTCATCGGCCCCCGCCTCCAGCCCGCGCACCTTGTCCTCTTCCTCGCCGCGCGCGGTCAGCATCACCACCGGGATCTGGCGGGTCACCTCATCCTGCTTGAGCTGCTTGATGAACTGGATGCCACTGCCGCCTGGCATCATCCAGTCCAGCACGATGAGTTCGGGGTAGGGTTCGCGCACCTTCGCCAATCCGTCGGCAAAATCTTCAGCTTCTACTGTTTCATATCCCTTCTGCTCGAGCACGAAGCAGAGCATTTCGCGGATCGGTGCTTCGTCCTCGACCACCAGAATTCGCTTAGCCATATCCCTTCTCTCTCCTCTGTGAAGATGGGTGCGCCAATTATTAGAACTTTCTGTGACACTTTTATGACTTTATGACAGGCGGGATGATAAACGTTTTCAGATTCAGTTGGCAGCAGTGAGTTGCAGCAGATCCCAACGATTGCCACTGATGTCTTCGAATACCACCACGGTGCCGTAAGGCTCGGTGCGCGGCTGTTCACAAAAATGGACACCGTATGCCTGCATGCGCCGGTAGTCGCCCCAGAAGTCGTCAGTCTCGAGGAACAGGAAGACCCGGCCGCCCCCCTGCTGGCCGATGGCGGCCCGCTGCTCCGGGGTGGCGGCCCGCGCCAGCAAGAGGGCGGAACCTGGGGCACCCTTGGGGGCAACCCGCACCCAGCGCTTGCCCGGTTTGCCTGGCTCGTCGAGGGGGGTGTCTTCCAGCAGCTCGAACCCCAGCCCCTGGGTAAAGAAGGTGATGGCCTGGTCGTAATCGGCCACCAGCAGGGCCAGGGCGCCAATGTGTTGTGCCATGGGGAAGTACCTCAACAGATGAATGGACGGGGCGCATCATAACGGGGGACTGCCCCGGGCTCCAGCACCTGGGCAGATGAGGTGGCAAAGGGTAGAAGGGGGAGCATGGCGCCGAACAGGCGTGACCTCCCCACCTGATAAGGCCGGTTCAGCCCTGCCCGAGCCAGTCGCGTAGCACGCTATCCCTGTCCCCATCCAGCGCCGGCGAGGCGCGCCCATAGCGCACCGGAGTTGCCGACAGATGGAGCGGGTTGGCCAGGGTGGGCAAGGATTGCTCGCCGCGCTGCACCTGCTGCACCCAGCCGCGCACCGCCCCCTGCTCGAGGGCAAACAGCGCATCCAGGGTGAGAATGGGGCCGCCCGGCACCCCGGCCGCCTCCAGCATGGCACTCCACTCGGCGCTGCTGCGCGCCAGCAGCCGCTCGGCAATCAGGGCGTTGAGCCGGTGACGCTGGCGCACCCGGGCGGCGTTGGTTGCAAAGTCGGGGTCCTGCGCCCACCCGGGTTCCCCCAACAGGGCCGCCAGGGCGGCAAACTGGCCGTCGTTGCCCACCGCCAGGATCAGATGGCCATCCCGGCTGGGATAGACGTCGTAGGGGACGATATTGGGGTGACCGTTGCCAAGGCGTCCGGGCGCCTGACCGGTGGCGAGATAATTCATCGCCTGGTTGGCCAGCACCGCCACCGACACGTCGAGCAGGGCGAGATCGATCTGCTGCCCCTCCCCGGTTCGCTCCCGATGGCGCAGGGCCGCCTGGATGCCGATGGTGGCGTAGAGGCCGGTAAGGATGTCGACGAGCGCCACCCCCACCTTGACCGGCCCGCCGCCGGGGGCCTCGTCGGGCTGGCCGGTGATGCTCATCAAGCCGCCCACCCCCTGGATCAGCAGATCGTAACCGGGTCGCTGGGCCCAGGGGCCGTCCTGGCCAAACCCCGTGATGGAGCAGTAGATAAGCTCTGGACGGCGGGCCTTGAGGCTAGGGTAATCGAGGCCAAAGCGCGCCAGCCCCCCCACCTTGAAGTTCTCGATCACCACGTCGGCCCGCTCCACCAAGGCCAACAGGGTGTCTCTGTCGCTGGCCAGATCGAGGGCGATGGAGCGCTTGCCCCGGTTGGCGGCATGAAAGTAGGCCGCCTCCCCCGCCACCAGCTCGGGCGGGCCCCAGTGGCGGGTGTCGTCACCGCGCCCGGGGGCCTCCACCTTGACCACATCGGCGCCGAGATCGGCAAGCAGCTGGCTGGCCCAAGGGCCGGCCAGCACGCGGCTGAGATCCAGCACGCGCACACCGGCAAGGGGCCCCATCACTCGAACGCCTGCAGGTCGGTCTGGGCCCGCCCCAGGATCAGGGCGTGGATGTCGTGGGTTCCCTCGTAGGTGTTGACCGCCTCCAGGTTCATCAGGTGGCGAATGACATGAAACTCGTCGCTGATGCCGTTGCCACCGTGCATATCGCGGGCGACGCGGGCTATCTCCAGCGCCTTGCCACAGCTGTTGCGCTTGATGAGCGACACCAGCTCCACCGGGCAGCGCCCCTCGTCCATCAGGCGCCCGGCCTGCAGGCAGCCCTGCAGGCCGAGGGCAATCTCGGTCTGCATGTTGGCCAGCTTGAGCTGAAACAGCTGGGTGGCGGCGAGCGGGCGGCCGAACTGCTGGCGATCCAGTCCATACTGGCGGGCGGCGTGCCAGCAGAACTCGGCGGCGCCGAGCGCCCCCCAGGCGATGCCGTAGCGCGCCTTGTTGAGGCAGCCAAACGGCCCCTTGAGGCCGCTCACCCCCGCCAGTCGGTTCGCTTCCGGCACGAAGACCCGCTCCATCACTATCTCGCCGGTGATGGAGGCGCGCAGGGAGAACTTGCCCTCGATCTTGGGAGCCGAGAGCCCGGCCATCCCCTTCTCCAGCACGAAGCCGGTGATCTCGCCATCGAGCTTGGCCCACACCACGAACAGATCGGCGATGGGAGAGTTGGTGATCCACATCTTGTTGCCGGTCAGCAGATAGCCGCCGTCGACCCGCTCGGCGCGACTCTTCATGGACCCCGGATCCGAGCCCGCGTCCGGTTCGGTGAGGCCAAAGCAGCCCACCAGTTCGCCCCGGGCCAGCCCCGGCAACCAGCGTTGGCGCTGGGCTTCGTCGCCATAGGCGTGGATCGGGTGCATCACCAGGGACGACTGCACGCTCATGGCCGAACGGTAGCCGCTGTCGACCCGCTCCACCTCCCGGGCGATGAGGCCGTAGGCCACGTGATTGACCCCGGCACAGCCGTACTGCTCCGGCAGGGTGGCGCCGAGCAGCCCCAGCTCCCCCAGCTCGTTCATGATGGTGCGGTCAAACTGCTCGCGGCGGTTCGCCTCCAGCACCCGCGGCATCAGCCGCGCCTGGCAGTAGTCGCGGGTGGCATCGCGGATGAGCCGCTCCTCGTCGCTGAGCTGGCCATCGAGAAAGAAGGGGTCTTGCCAATCAAATCGGGTACGCGTCATAAGGCACTCCATGCCATGCAAAAGAATCATGAGAAGGTCTCTTGTGGACCCATCTTAACCACGAAAAAGCTCGGGTAACAAACCCCTCAGCCTGCCTCCCGCAGCGCCCGATAGAGGGTGGTCCGGCTGATGCCGAGCCGGCGCGCCGCCTCGCTCACGTTGCCGCCGCACTCTGTCAGGGTCTGCTGCACCCGTTGCCGGTTCTGCTGGCGCAATGTGCTGCCCGCCAACGCCGGGGGGGTGACCGGCGCCACGGCCACGGTCGGCAGATGCAGGTGGGCAGGCTCAATCCAGTCCTGCCCCTCCGCCAACACGCAGGCTACCTCCAGCGCCTGCTTGAGCTGGCGCACGTTGCCGGGCAGCGGGTGGGCCAGCAAGTGGCGCTCGGCCTCATCGGTCAGGTGCAAGGCAGGATCCATCTCTGCCAGCAGACGCCGGACCAGCGCCTGCCGCTCGGAGGCCGGCCAGTCGCGCAGCGGCGCCAGTTGCTGGCGCCAGCCGCAGATGCGGTAGTAGAGATCTTCGCGAAAGGTGCCGGCCGCCACCATGGCCGCCAGATCCCGATGGCTGGCGCTAACCAGCCAGAAATCCACCGCCTCGGGTTTATGGCTGCCGACCGGGGTGACGGCGCGCTCCTGCAGCACCCGCAGCAAGCGGGTCTGGGCCAGCAGCGGCAACTCGCCGATCTCGTCCAGCATCAGGATGCCGCCGTGGGCGGCGCGCAGATACCCCTGGCTGCCCTGGCTGCGGGCACCGCTGAAGGCCCCGCCGACATAGCCGAACAGCTCAGCCTCCACCAGCTCCGCCGGCAGGGCGCCGCAGTTGACGCACACCAGCGGTTGCGCCCGCCGACTCGACTGCCCGTGCAGTTCGCGCACCAGATGCTCCTTGCCGCTGCCGGTCTCCCCCTCGATGAGCAGGGAGATGCCGCGCTCCAGCATCTTGAGCGGCACCTGCCGGCCGTGCGAGCCGCCGGTAGCGGCCGGCAGGCCGGGTTGGGCCGCAGCGGGATGAGCCTCCGGCACCAGCCGCAAGCCACGCCGATCCCGCAGCAGCTGCTTGCCATCGAAGGGGTGCTGGCCGAGCCAGAGCCGGCCAGCCCGGTTGGCCCCGAGCAGCTCGCCCTCCTCCCCCAGCAGCAGGCGAGCGGACCAGAGACTCTGGGGCTCGAGATCCACCAGCCAGCCCGGCTGGCGCGCCAGCAACACATTTTCCAGGGTCATGGCCAGCAGCCGCACCGTGCCCAGCATGTCGCCATCGTGGTGGGCTGCATCGGTGGAGATGTCGAGCACCCCGATCACTTGCCCGTCCGGCCCGAGCAGCGGGCAGGCGCTGCAGCTGAGAAAGCTGTGCTGGGCGAAGAAGTGCTGACTGCCGAGCACCTGTACCTCGCTCTGCTCGGCCAGCGCGGTGCCGATGGCGTTGGTGCCCTTGCTCGCCTCCCCCCAGCGGGCGCCGCTGCGCAAAAAGACCCGCTCGGCATGGTGGGCGAAGCCGTCATCACCGCTGGCGGCCAGGATCGCCCCCTCGCCATCGCACAACAGCAACCGACAGGGGCGCCCCGCCAGCAGCAGGTCAAACAGCGGCAGCACGAAGCGCCGGAAGCTGGCGATCAGCACCCTGTGCTGCTCCTGGCGGGCCGACAGCTCCCCCTGGGGCAGCAAGTCCAGCTCGGCGCTCTGCTGACGGCTCAACCCCTGATGCAGACAGCGCTGCCAGGAGCGCTGGATCGGACTGGCACCAGATTGAGGGAACTCGCTCATCACACCTCCTGTTCACAAACGGCACGACTGTCACGACCACTGTCCAGAAACGGCACAGTTGTATCGCCACCGCCGCAGTCATTGGTTAACCAAGATACGCTGCCGCACCCCGTTTGATAACGTTTTTGTAACTTTTACTGTGCTGGTCAGACCCTGTGGCACGTCCCTTGCGATACACAGCAGCAACCGGGTTGCTCGCCAGCCCGGTCAGGACCACACACATAAAGGATGATGAGATGATTTATACCGCTCCCGGTCAGGCAGGTGCCCTGGTCAGCTTCAAGTCCCGTTACGACAACTTCATCGGTGGTGAGTGGGTGGCGCCGCGCGCCGGCCGCTACTTTGAAAACATCTCGCCGGTGGACGGCCGCGTGTTCTGCGAAGTGGCCCGCTCCGACGCCGCCGACATCGAGCTGGCGCTGGACGCCGCTCACAAGGCGTTCGCCAGCTGGAGCAAGACCAGCGTCACCGAGCGCAGCAACCTGCTGCTGCGCATCGCCGATCGCATCGAGCAGAACATCGAAGTGCTCGCCATCGCCGAGACCTGGGAGAACGGCAAGGCGGTACGCGAGACCCTGGCCGCCGACCTGCCGCTGGTGGTGGATCACTTCCGCTACTTCGCCGGCTGTATCCGCGCCCAGGAGGGCTCCGCCGCCGAGCTGGATCAGAACACCGTCAGCTACCACTTCAAGGAGCCCATCGGCGTGGTCGGCCAGATCATCCCCTGGAACTTCCCGCTGCTGATGGCGGCCTGGAAGCTGGCCCCGGTGCTGGCGGCCGGCTGCTGCAGCGTCCTCAAGCCCGCCGAGCAGACTCCGGTCACCATCATGCTGATGATGGATCTCATCAAGGACATCCTGCCTGCCGGGGTGGTCAACGTGGTCAACGGCTTCGGCGCCGAGGCGGGCCAGGCGCTCGCCACCAGCAACCGGATCCAGAAGCTCGCCTTCACCGGCTCCACCGAGGTGGGCGCCCACATCCTGCGCTGCGCCGCCGACAAGCTCATTCCCTCCACCGTGGAGCTGGGTGGCAAGTCCCCCAACATCTACTTCGCCGACGTGATGCAGCACGAGAGCAGCTACATCGACAAGGCGGTGGAAGGGATGCTGATGACCTTCTTCAACCAGGGCGAGGTGTGCACCTGCCCCTCCCGCGCCCTGGTGCAGGAGAGCATCTATGACGACTTCATGGACAGGGTGCTGGCCCGCGCCCGCACCATAGTGCAGGGCAACCCCCTCGACACCGCTACCCAGGTGGGCGCCCAGGCGTCCCGCGAGCAGTTCGACAAGATCCTGAGCTACATGGAGATTGGCCGTGGCGAAGGGGCCAAGATGCTGATCGGCGGCGGCGCGGCCAAGGTGAGCGGGCTGGAGGGGGGCTTCTACATCCAGCCCACCATCTTCCACGGCCAGAACAAGATGCGGGTGTTCCAGGAGGAGATCTTCGGGCCGGCGCTCGGGGTCACCACCTTCAAGGACGAGGCGGATGCCCTGGCCATTGCCAACGACACCCAGTACGGGCTGGGGGCGGGCCTGTGGACCCGGGACAGCAACCTGGCCTGGCGCATGGGGCGCGGCATCCAGGCCGGCCGGGTCTGGATCAACTGCTACCACGCCTACCCCGCCCACGCGGCTTTTGGCGGCTACAAGAAGTCAGGCATAGGCCGCGAGACCCACAAGATGATGCTGGACCACTACCAGAACACCAAGAACCTGCTGGTGAGCCACGACATCAACCCCCTAGGCTTCTTCTAAGCCCCTCCCATGATCAACAAGGGCGCCTGCGGGCGCCCTTTGCATTGCTGGAGCCCTCCTTGCTAGAGCGCCGCCTGCCCGGCACCGATGCCCAGCTGCTGGCGATAGCGCTGGGGCGAGCAGCCCAGCTCCCGGTTGAACATGGCGATGAAGGCCGAGGTGGAGCCGTAACCGAGCCGCCAGCCAATCTCCTGCACCGGCAGCTCCCCCTTGAGCCAGGCCAGCGCCTTGAGCAGCTTGAGCCGGGCCCGCCACTGGCCAAAGTTCATCCCCAATTCCCGCACGCAGCGTCTGGCCAGGGTGCGCTCCGTGGTGTGCAGCTGCTCGGCCCACTGAGCCAGGGTGCGCGGATCGGCGGGATCGCTGTAGAGCGCCGCCAGCATGGGGGCCAGCAGCTTGTCCTGGCTCATGGGCAGGTAGCTGTCCTGGCAGCGGGTGCGGGTCAGCTTCTCCACCAGCAGCTCGGCCTGGCGCACGTCCCACTCATCCGCCATGTGGCCCAGCTTGCGATCGCAAAAATCCGCCAGGATGGCACGGATCAAGGGGGTCATCTGCAGCAGCCTGGGCTCGGCCGGCAGCCGCGCCGCCAGGGCGTGACTGACGTAGATGGAGGTGTAATCGAGGGCCTGCTGGTTGTAGGAGGCGTGCTCCAGATCCGCCGGCACCCAGATGAGGTAGTCAGCCGGCGCCACCAACCGGTGATCATCCAGCACTATCTCCATCACCCCGAGGCTGATGAGGCTGAGCTGGCCCCAGGGGTGACTGTGGGGCGCGCACGCGCTCTCGGCCTGGATCTGCTGGTAGCGCAGATAGAGTGGATTGGGCGCTGGCAGATGCAGGTCCGTCGGATGGTAGTGACGTATGGCCATGGCGGGCGGATTGTCCTTTGCGCGGGATGATTTGTCAGTTTTACGTTACTTGATATCAGAAAGACAAGGGTAGACTGGTCACCTCGATAACAAGGAGTCTCTGATGCGTATCTTCTACCCGCTGATGTTTCCGCTGCTCGCCGTGCTGATCTGGGCCACCAATACCGTGGTGTCCAAGGCCGCCGCCGATGTGCTGGATCCCGCGGCCATCTCCTTCTACCGCTGGGTGATCGCAGCTCTCGCGCTGACCCCCTTCTGCCTGCCGCAACTGTGGCGCCGCCGTGGCGAGATCCGCCCCTGGCTCGGCAAGCTGCTGGTGCTGGCGGCCCTTGGCATGGTGCTCTACCAGTGCCTCGCCTACTACGCCGCCCACACCACCTCGGCCACCAATATGGGGGTCATCGGCTCCCTCATCCCGCTGCTGACCCTGCTGCAGAGCGCCCTCTTCTTCGGCCAGCGGCCGGGCAAACAGGCGCTGCTCGGCATGAGTATCTCCCTGTTCGGGGTGTTCTGGCTGCTGAGCCTGGGCCAACCGCTGGCGCTGCTGCACAACGGCATCAATCAGGGGGACGGCCTGATGCTGCTCGGCTCCGCCAGCTACGCCCTCTATGGCCTGCTGATCCGCCGCTGGCAGCTGCCGTTCGGCCCCTGGCTCAACCTCTACCTGCAGATCCTGCTGGCGGTCTTGCTGCTGATCCCGGTGGCCCTCTGCGCCGAGTCGCTGGCGGTGCCCGCCGAAGGCTGGGGCCTGGTGCTGTTTGCCGGCATCGCCTCCTCGCTTTTCGCCGCCTACTGCTGGATGCGCGGCCTCGCCTGCATGGGGGCGGAGCGCACCTCGGTGTTCATGAACCTGATGCCTCTGTGCACGGCGCTGATCGCCGTCATCAGCCTGGGAGAGCCCATTCACGGCTATCACCTGCTGGGGGGCGGTCTCATCCTGGCGGGGGTCATGCTCTCCCAGTTCAAACCGAAGGCCCGCCCGGCCCTGCTGGAAGAGGCCTGAACGGCCAGCCACAGCGGTTTTTGCGCCAACGACGGCAACAAAAAAGGGAGCTCAGGCTCCCTTTCTCATTGATGTGCATCCGCAAGTGGCTTAGTTGCCCCGCCGCCAGTGGTAGCGGCGCTCGGGCCGACCGCGCTGGCCATAGTTGAGATCCACGTCCACCCTGTCCTCCGACTCCAGATACTCCAGATAGCGGCGCGCCGTGGTGCGGCTCAGGGACAAGCGCAGCGCCACCGTATCGGTGGAGAAGGCGCTGTCCGGCTCACCTGCCAACAGCTCCAGCACCTGGCGCAGGGTGATGGCGTCGATCCCCTTGGGGGTATCGCGCACGTCACGCCCCTGGGGCCTCACCTTGCCCATCAGCCGGTCCAGATCGCTCTGTTCGAGGGAACCGCGCTCGCAGATGCGCCGGTGCAGGGTGAGGATCTCGTCCAGGCTCTGCTGGATCCGAAACAGCCGCAGCGGCTTGATGATGTAATCCTGCACCCCCTGATTGAGGGCCTGCTGGATGGTCTCCACGTCGCAGGAGGCGGTCACCATGACGACGTAGGCTTCGCGGTTGTGGCTGCGCAGCCGGTTCACCCACTCCAGGCCTGAGCCGTCGGGCAGCGAGATGTCCACCAGCAGCAGTTGCGGCTGGGCCGCGCGCATCATGAGATCGGCCTGGGTCAGGCTTTCGGCCCGACCCAGCAGGGAAAATCCGGGGGTGGAGGAGACCAGCTCGGCCAGAATGGATCCTATCCGTTCGTCATCCTCGATCACCAGCGTGAAAATGGGCTCCATAGATCACACCAATTGGTTTTTATTCAAGTAGATACCGAACAGGGTCGTCTGTTCGGCGGTGCGGCGCCATTCTATCACACCCCCTCGCCTGGCCACCGTCTCCTTGACCAGGAACAGGCCGACACCGTGATCGCCAGTCTGGCGACTGATGCCGTAATCAAACAGATGGTCCGCCAGCGCCTCGTCCACCCCCTCGCCGCTGTCCTCCACCTCGATCACCAGCCGGCGTCCGAAGTCGTTGAGGGAGATGAGCACCCGCGGCGGACACTGCTTGCGCCGGGCCCAGGCGGCGCGGATGCCGTTGTCCAGCAGGTTGCCGATGAGAGTGATGAGATCCGCCGACACCGCCGCCGGGTACTCGCCCAGCGCCGAATCGGGATCCAGCACCAGCTCCACCCCGAGCTCGCGGGCCCGGCTGAACTTGCCGAGGATGAGTCCGGCCACCGGCTTGTCCTCGATGGCCCGCAGCAGATCCTGCAGCATGGTCTGGCACGCCTCGCTCTCTTGCTGGATGAGCTCCACCGCCTGATCCACGTGGCCCAGCTGCAGCAGGCCGGAGAGGCTGCTGAGCTTGTTGGCGAACTCGTGAGTCTGCATCCGCAGCATCTCGGCATACTGACGCAGGTGGGTCACCTGCATGCCGAGACTGCCGGTCACCTCGGGGCGGCTGAAGATCAGCAGCCGGCCGGGGATCTTGCCCTCCACCGCCTGCCAGCGCCCGACGAACGACTCGCCGTGCACGGTGAAGCCGAGCTCGGTCTCGACCTGGGTCAGGGCAGGGGCGAGCGGCGGCGACAGTTCCGAGAGCGGCTGGCCGAGCAGGGCGTGGCGGCCGGTGCCCGGCAGGCGCAGCTGGTAAAACGCGGCGCTGTTGAGCATGCGGATGTGGCCGCGAGAATCGAGGGCGATCACCCCCTCCGAGATGTGCTCCAGCACCAGCTCCTGCAGCACGAAGCGGTTGACTATGGTCTCCGGCTCCAGATCCAGCAGGGTGCGACGCAACCGATGCTGGACCCAGAGCGCCAGCAGCAGGCCGCAGCCCAGCACGGCACCGGTGGCGCTGATGAGCAGGGCGACCCGCTCCAGGTAGATACTCTCCACCGTCTGCATCAAGTAGCCCACCACCACGGCACCGATGGCACGCCCGTCCGCCCCGATCACAGGGGCGAAGCAGCGAATGGCCGGCCCCAGGGTGCCCACGTCCTTAGAGCAGTAGCTGCTGCGCTCGTTGAGAGAAGGCCAGATATCCTCGCCGCGAAACAGGCCCCCTACCAGCTCCGGGGAGGGGTGGCTCAGCCGGCGAGCGTGCTCGTCGGTCACCACCATGTAGGCGGCATCGGTGCGGTTGCAGATCCCCTGTACATAGTCGCGCAGGCCCGGATCGCTTCCCCATTGCAACGCCTGCACCACCCGGCTGTCTCCCGCCAGCACCCGCGCCAGATCCCCTCCCTTGTCCTCCAGATTGCTCTCCAGCAAATGGCGGATGAAAAGCGCCAGCAGGCTGCCCAGTATGACGATCAGGAGCAGTGACAGGCCCAGGGAGAGGGTGACCAGTTGGTGACGCAGTTTCATCGATTAGCCTTGCAACATCAGGACGCGGACCAATAGTGCGGGCGCCACCAGGTCTGGTCAATCAAAGGTGCGGGATCACCGGCAAAATCGGCCAGCCCCTCGGCACGGGCACAGAGCACCACCGCCCTCGCCACGGCGCGGGCCACCTCCCCCACCTGCTCGATGGGGGGCAGCAGCCGCCCTTCGGCCAGCGGATAGGCGCCCACCGCCTGCACCGCCGCTCGCAACATGCCATCGCTGATGCGCCGCGCCTTGACCGCGCAGGCCCCCAGACCAATGCCCGGGAACACATAGACGTTGTTGCACTGGGAGACCACCCGCGGCACGCCGTCCACCTCTACCGGCGGGAAGGGGCTGCCGGGAGCGAGCAGGGCCCGCCCGCCGGTGGCCTGCCACACCTGGGCCGGGGTCGCCTCGGCACTGCGGGTGGGGTTGGAGAGCGGCAGGATCACCGGCCGCTCGCACACCTCCCCCATGGCGGTCAGCACAGCCCCGTCGAACAGACCGCCCTGACCGCTCACCCCGATCAACACTCCCGGGCGCAGCCGCTCGATGAGCGCGGCCAAGGTGTTGCACGCCTCCGCCGCCGGACGGGCGAACGGCTGCTGGGCCGGGGTGAGCCCGGCCCGGTCCAGGCAGACCAAACCGTCCTGATCGAACAGCTGTATCCGCTCCGGGCTGCCCGCCAGCTGGGCCAGCATGGCGGCGATACCGCAGCCGGCCGAGCCGGCGCCGACGATCAGCACCGGGGTATCCGCCAGCGCGCTGCCCGCCTGCTGCAAGCCCGCCAGCACGCAGGCCGACGCCACCGCCGCCGTGCCCTGGATGTCGTCGTTGAACATGCAAAGCTCATCGCGGTAGCGGGTCAGCAGATTGGCCGCGTGTTTGCCGGCGAAGTCCTCGAACTGCAGCACCACCTGGGGCCAGCGTTTGCGAATGGCGGCCACCACCTTGTCCATGAACTGGTAATAGGACTCGCCATCCACCCGCCGGGCCTGCCAGCCGAGGTAGGAGTCATCTTCCAGCAGCTCGGGGTTGTTGGTGCCCACGTCCACGCACAGCGGCAGGGTGCGCGCCGGGTTGATGCCGCCGGCGGCGGAGTAGAGCGCCAGCTTGCCGATGCAGATCCCCATGCCGCCGATGCCGAGATCACCGAGCCCCAGCACCCGCTCGCCGTCGGAGATGACGATGACGTCCACCTCCTGTTCCACCGCCGCGAAGATGTGGTCCAGCTCGTCCCGGTCGTGCCAGGAGAGGTAGAGGCCGTGGCTACGCAGATAGAGGTCGCTGTGGCGCTGGCACGCCTCCCCCACCACCGGGGTGTAGATGATGGGCAACAGCTCCGGCAGGTGGTGGCGCACCAGCTCGTAAAACAGTACCGGATTGTCCTCCTGCAGCTGGCGCAGCAGCAGGTGCTGATCAAACGGGCTCTGCATGGCCGAAACCAGCCGGTAGATGCGGCGCCGCTGCTGGGCCAGCGACTCCTCCTTGTGGGGCATGCGCCCCATCAAGCCCTGACGCTTGCGTTCGGCATAGGGCAGGCTGGTGCCCATCATGATGTCGTTCATTATCTTGTTCCTTATGCCAGCAGCGAGATGAGCAGGGTGGCCAGGATCAGCATGACGGCACCCCCGAGACGAGAGGAGATCTGGGCGAACGGCATCAGCGTCATGCGCTGGGCCGCCGAGAGCACGGCCACGTCACCCGTGCCCCCCATGTTGGCCATGCAGAGGCCCCCCGTGATAGCCGCCTCTATGGGGTAGAAGCCGATCATGCGGCCTACCAGCGCCGCCCCCAGGGCGCCGCCGAGCACGGTCACCAGCACCAGCACGAAATAGCTGACGGAAAAGGCGCTGATGAGCTCAGGAATACTGGAATAGGCGACTCCGATCCCCACCAGCAGGGAGGGAGTCAGGTTGCTGACCACGAACTGGTACCAGTCGGCCGCCGCCTGCTCGTAACGACGGGGCAGCAGGCCACTCACCTTGATGACGGCCACCGCCAGGATCATCAGGGCGAAGGGGTGCATGGGGATGAAGTTGCCGAGCAATGAGCCCAACACGAACATGCTGGAGCTGATGAAGAGCCCGGTGCCCAGGCTCTCCAGCGTCGGTGCCTGCACTTTCTCCTCGGCCACGCCAGCAGCACTCTCTTTTATCATCAGCTTGCCGTTGCCGGTCAGGGATGGGTAGCGGCGACCGAGGCGGGCCAGCAGGGTGCCCACCAGAATGGCCAGGGTGTTGGCGATCACTACCGCCGGTACCATGCGCGACAGCAGATCGGCGCTCGACATCTGCAGCGGCCCGGAGAGGATCTCCACCAGCGGCACGGCGCCGGCCCCCATGCCGCCGCCCATGATGGGCAGACCGATGAGCAGCACCGCGTTCTTGAAGCCGTAACCCATCAGGGCGCCCACCAGACCGACGCTGAGCAGCGCCAGCGCGACGCCCCCCAGGATCACCGGCAGGTAGCGCATGGCGGCATTCTTCAGCAGGGCACCGCTCATGCCGAACACAGAGCCGGTCACCAGGCTGGCGATGAAGAAGTTGAGAAAGCCCCCCTCCTTCATGAAGCCGATGATCACCTGACCCGCCTCGACTGGCAGGATCCGGTATTCAAACAGGGCGGCGCCGCCGAAGATGGCGAGTATGGTGCCACCCCCCAGGTATTCGCGGATGGGGGTGATGCGCTCGCCGAGCTCGGTCAGCAGGGTGCCGAGCACGAACATCAATGCCAGCGCCCCGACCATGCCGAGCGGCAGCGAGCCGTTCCAACTCGAGAAGAGGACGCAGGTGGCGAGGCCCAGAAAGATCATCATGGGCATGCCGGCAATCTGTTGACCGCCAAACAGGGCGGTTCTGGTGTGTGGGGTAGAGAGGTTTTTCATTGTTATGCTCCAGCGTGTGGTGTGGCGCCACTCTAGAGATCTCCGTTCCCTCTGTCGGTTAGCCCGCCAACAAAGGCATATAAAAACATTAAATTCTTAAACGCTACCTGATTACCCATGATTAGCAGTCACCCCGAACTATACTGATCTTATGCACAGTTATCGAGGAGCGAGATCATGGCCAAAAGCAAAGTCCAATTCCAGAAAGGCTACAGCCTGTTTGAGCTTCTCAAGGACTATGGCACTGAAGCTCAGTGCGAAAACGCGTTGTTCACTTGGCGTTTTCCTCACGGCTTTGTCTGCCCTGAATGTGCCAACAAGACCTGTTGTCACCTGAAAAGTCGGCCACGCGTGCTGCAATGCAATCACTGCCAT